>JBFIJS010000598.1:0-3280 GCA_041600595.1 Saprospiraceae bacterium
GGTATGCCTGAAATTTTTATTGGGGTTTCCCATTTTAAACAGGGCTTTCATTTGTCCCCAAACAAAAGCGGGCAGGGCCCAAACGGCATCCCAAACACCTTTTGGTGCATTGCTTAAATACAGCGACCAAAAAATAGTGAGGGCAAAAGTAGCCATTGCTCCAATTAAAATCAGTGACAGGACAGGCTTTATAAATAATCCAGCCAAGGCCAGGGCACCCGCCATCAGCAACATGATAAACATAGGCGGGGCAATGGTCACCAATCCAAAAAGCAACTGGTTCCAACTAAAGCGGAAAAGCCCCCGGCGGATAATGCCAAGCGAATTGGGAAAATTTTGAAAATAGGAAAACAGCCACCGGCTGCGCTGAGTTTCGACTGCCCCCAATTCATCCACCTTTTCATCGTAGCAAATAGCATCCCACGCATAGGCGATTTTTTCGTTTCTCCGCAAAAGGAAGTTCTGCAGGATCTTGTCCTCTTGCAGCATTTTCTTCCATTGATGTTTCCCTGCCTCTATTTCCGGACTGGCCAGATAGGCTTTGTAAAGCTCAGCTTCTACCGCCATGCCACTGCCGGAAATCACGGCGGAGGAGCCAACCTTGTAAGGTGCGTACCGGTCAATATAATTCTTGTAAAATTCTCCCAATGCATCCGCACCGGCTACCAGTGAGTCGAGGTTTTTGGCAGTCCGTTGCCCCTGAATGGCCTCGAAGCCAGCGTTGGCGTATTTGTTTATGATCGTGAGAAATTCAGGGTGGGCAAGGTTGTCGGCATCAAAAACGGTGATGTAATCGTGGGGCCGGACAAAATGTTCGATCCCGTGGATGATGGATTTAGCCTTGAGGTTGAGGGGTTCGTCGGGGCACAACAGGGTCAATTTTTCGTGCTGGATATCCCAGTTGGAAACATCGCATTTGTCCGCCACCAGGTAGATGTGATGATTGGTGTGGCGCTGCTTCAACAATGATTTCACCAACCCCCTGGCAATGTCCACATTGCGGTATGCGGTGATAATATTGCCAAAATCGTATGATTTTGGTCTTTCCGGTGCTGTCAGTTTTTCTTTTGTAAAAAGAGAAAAGAAAATATTGAGAGTAGGCAACATCAGAAAAAACACCAATATTATGGCAAAAACCTGGTATATCTGGCTCACTATTTCCATCATGTAAAATGCTCGTGTTGTTTGGCAAAACTACTGGTTTAAAACAAAAGGGGAACAGATTATCAGGGGAAATACCCATGAAGAGGCGGGTTTTCCTCCGGGTATTATTCAGATGTTGTTTGTAGATTTTTTATCCTGTGAACGGTACAGCAACCGGGTAGAACACGCAGCTTTCCCCGGCAATTCATTGTTCATCAATCAATTAAAGCTTCCATAAAAGATAAAAAAACGACAAACACACCTGATTGAGATTTAAAGTAAGGGGGGTAGAGTCTGGTCGTATCTTGTCAGTGATCTTTACCTGCGCCGGTTCCCGCTTTTGGAGCCGACAGCATGGAGGAACACCGTTTTATTTTAAAGTAAGGGGGGTAGAGTCTGGTCGTATCTTGTCAGTGATCTTTACTTGCGCCGGTTCCCGCTTTTGAAGCCGACAGCATGGAGGAACACCGTTTTATTTTAAAGTAAGGGGGGTAGAGTCTGGTCGTATCTTGTCAGTGATCTTTACTTGCGCCGGTTCCCGCTTTTGGAGCCGACGCATGGAGGAACACCATTTTTTTAAAAGTAAGGGGGGTAGAGTCTGGTCGTATCTTTCAGGCATTGAGGAAAAAACACTTAATGAATGACCTCAATACTCGGAATTAGCAAAATTTGGGGGGTAGAGACTGGTTTTAAATTTTCCATTTTTTGGGTGTGCCAGAACAAGGCCCTGTAAAAGGCCACCAATTTTTTCAAATCAGCCTGCCATAGCAGCTGAACAGTATTTTTGGGAATAGTAAAAAAGAAAAGAAACAGTAAGAAACCGGCCAATTGGGTTTTCGTCCGGTTTCGGCGCATGAACAAAATGCGGTTCCGGGTCAGGTAATAGGTTTTTAAGGCGCTAATTTTATTGACAGAAAAACTTTCCTTGTGATAAACGGTAGCGTTTGGCTCGATATACACGCCGTATCCTTTGCGCCTGATCATTTCACACCAGTCGAGCTCTTCGTAGTAGAGAAAGAAAACCTCAGGCAGCCCCCCCACCGCTTCCACAACCGTTCCTGGTACCATCATGGCTGCGCCGTGTGCATAAGCCGTTTCTTTCAGTTTGCTGAATTGTCCGGTATCAGCCTGCCCTTCGCCCAGAGTGCTATTCCGTGCAGTGAACGGATGGACATGGGTCGTACCTGCGTACTGGATCACATCCTGTTCACTGCCCGGTTTAGCGGAATAATAACAAATTTTCGGACTTGCGATACCAGCTCGGGGAAACTTGACAAAGACCTCAAGCAATGTTTCCAGTGCTCCGTCCGTCAATTCCGCGTCGTTGTTGAGGAAGAACAAGAAGTCGCCCGCGCATTCCCGGATGCCGAGGTTGTTACCGCCGGCAAAACCCAGGTTTTGTTCGCTTCGGATAAATTTTACTTCGGGATAGTGTTTTTGTAAATACCATTCAGGATTGTCCGCAGAAGCATTGTCGACTACAATCAGCTCAATATTCGGATAGGAATTGCGCCGGACACTCTCGATCATTTCGCAGGTGACCTCAAGCGCGTTGTAATTGACTGTAATAATCGAAATAAGTGGTTGCTTCATAGTGTTATATCCTGGCTAACAGGTCATGGAAAACAGGCGTAGACAAAAAATCTGCCTTTCCGAATTGTTAAACATCTTCCTCCTGAATGATGGCAAAGGGGGTTTTGAGAATGATTTTTAAATCGTACCACAAAGAATGATTCTCGGCATAGGCCACATCCAGTCCAATTCGTTCTTCGGGGTTCATGTTGTTTTTTCCACGCTTGGTTACCTGCCAAAGGCCTGTCAAACCGGCCGGAGCCAGAAAACGCCGGGCCCAGACATCGCGGGTCAATTGTTCTGCTTCGTACAATGGCAAGGGGCGGTTACCAACAATCGACATATCGCCTTTAATAATATTCAGTAATTGGGGCAGCTCATCGATGCTCGTTTTACGGATAAAGCGCCCTACTCTGGTGACCCGCGGGTCGTTATTTATTTTGATAAACATGGCCTCATTCGCACCATATTGATTCTTGGCTTTCAGGTCTTCCAATCTTTTATCGGCATCCTGGTACATCGACCGGAACTTAAAAAAATCAAATATCTGATAACCTGTACCCAC
>JBFIJS010000599.1:0-3280 GCA_041600595.1 Saprospiraceae bacterium
CGTTGGAACATCCTGAACCTGAAAGGTTATTGTTTATTATTAAAATATCATCAGAATTTTGGACAGAAATACCGTATCCTTTATCTGAAATATCCATTTCTTCAATGGTCAATCCCATACAGTTAGTAACATTGATACCAAAACCGTCACCAAATGTGCAAGGGTTGCCTCTGGAAATATCTAATCCTTTCAAAACAGAATTTGTTGTTCCCGACAAACTTATTCTCGGATTGCCGCTGCCTTCAATTCTGAATGTTGGTGCACCCGCCACATAACCCGGCGCAGTGGTGCCGTCAATAGTAATACTTCCTACTATAGTCGGCAAATTTGACACCAGGCTTAAAGTGCCGCTGACACTAAAATTAATAACATCCGCTCCCGGCGATGTATTAGCACTCAGTATAGCCTGTCTTAACGATCCCGGACCTGAATCATAGGTGTTAGTGACCGTAAAAACTGCCGCATTGCTTGCGGAGGAAAATAAAACCCATAAGAGGATTGCAAAAAAAGATTTGGAATTAAGTTTTGTAAGTGTCATAATAAAATGATTTAGATTGTAAAAAAATAAGGTTTAGGCCATGGGCAGTGCCCATAGGAAGCTGGATTCAGGATTTTGAAAAATCTTGGCTGGTACCGTTTGCCTTTGGTGATGTGTCTTCTCAGGTACGTTCGGCAAGGAGCGGGAAGCTGTTATGCGAGGTGCAGTACTGTTTCAGCTTTTGACTGGGACAAAGATGAGGCGGGCCATAGGGCACAAAACGGACAACTTGGGGGCACAAAACGGACATGGCAGGTACAAAACCGACATTTCAGGGGCACAAAACCGACATGCTGGAAAATATCACTGCTGGTACTCCGAAGGCAGTACCCCAAACCGCTCCTGAAAAAGGTTGGAAAAATACTTGGTGCTGGCAAAGCCGACGGCAAAGCTGACCTCTTTAACCGAAGTGTATTTGCCCTCGTGTAGGAAATCCCTCGCCCGTTGCAGGCGCATTTCCCGGAGGTAGTTATTGGGCGTCAGGCCGGTGAGCTGCTTGAGGCGGCGGTTGAACTGGCGTTCGCTGAGGTGCACCTGGTCAGCTACCCAGTCCAGTTTGAACTGGGAGTCGGCCATTATTTTGGAAAAAATGGCTTCCACCTGCTCCAGCCATTCGGCATCGGCGGCGGCCATGCTGGGTTTTTCAGGTAAAACATTTTCCACCCCGTCGCCATTTTCGGCCATGGCCTTCACCCGCTCCCGGTAGTTGTGCAGCAGGTTTTTGATGCGCACTTGCAGCTCCTCCTCCACGAAGGGTTTGGTCAGGTAGTCGTCCACCCCGATGCGGAGCGCCCGCAGTTTGACCCGCACGTCGGCGCGGGCGGTGAGCATGATGACGGGGAGGTGCCGCAGGGTCTCGTGCGCTTTTATTTTTTCCAACAACTGGAAGCCATCCATGACGGGCATCATGAGGTCGCTGATTATCAGTTGGCAGTCGGCAGTTTGCAGTAGGCAGTCGAACCCGGCCTTTCCATTTTCGGCGATGATGACCTCGTATTCGTCCTCCAGCAATACCTGCATGTACGAGCGCAGTTCAGGGTTGTCTTCAACGATGAGGATGGTGGGTTTGGAGTCCACAGTCTTCAGTTCGCCAGTCACCATTCCGGTACTGTCGTTAGTGGCTGTGGATTGCTGACTATGGACTGTGGACTGTGGACTGGAGACTGCCAACTCCTCACTGTCAACTGATTTTCCGGGAAACCGAAAATAAAACGTGCTCCCCATGCCCAATTCACTCTCCACCCAAATTTTACCGCCCAGGAGTTCTGCGAGCTCAGCGGCCAGCGAGAGGCCGATGCCTGTACCGCCCTGTGTCGGCGCATCCGCTTGTTTCGATTGGTAAAAACGGTCGAAGATATGCGGCAGGTCGTCGGGGTGGATGCCGGGTCCGTGGTCGGTCACGCTGACGAGCAGGCTCTGCCCCGAATTCACTTCGGGGTTTTCGCCGTCTTCTTCCGCCCGGAATTTCACCACCGCTCCCGCCGGCGAAAACTTGATGGCATTGGAGAGGAAGTTGTGGACGATTTTTTCAAATTTATTGGTGTCCAGCAGGATGTGCAGGTTAGGGTCGGCCCGGTACTCGAACACCATTTTTACCGATTCGCTGTCGCCGAACGAACTGAACTGGGAGACGATAGGCTGCAAAAATTCATGGAAATTGACGGCCTCTTCTTTCACCTCCAAACGCCCCGTTTCGAGCTTCGACAAATCCAGGATTTCGTTGACCAGCTTGAGCAGGTGCCTGCTGTTGTTGCGGACGAATTCGAGCAATTTGCGCTCCTTTTCCGGGCGGTCACTTTCCTTTTTCAGGATGCTGTCCAACGGACCGATCATCAGTGAGAGCGGGGTGCGCAGCTCGTGGCTGACGTTGGCGAAGAAGCGAGACTTGAGCTTTTCGAGCGACTGGAGCTCCTCGGCCTGTTTTTCGATGACAGCCTTGTCTTCCCGTATTTTTTGGGTGCGCTCAGCTACCGTTTTTTCCAGTTCCCTTTTTTGCTTTTTCAATTGCCGGGTGCGCATTTTATAAAATAAAAAAGCGCCCGAAAGCAGCGTAGCAATGGCCGCCAGGATAAACCAAGCCTGCAAATAGAAAGGTCGCAGCACGGTGATCGGAAGGTGCAGGTCATTCGCCGACCAGTGCCCCCGGGCGTCTTGCGCCTTGATTTGCAGTTCGTATTGGCCGTAAGGTAAACGGCCGAAGCGGAGGGTGCGCTCGGAGGTGTATTCCCAGCCATCGCCCATGCCAGTAAAGCGGTAGGCAAAACGATTTTTCGACACCTCCTGAAAGTTGAGCAGCGCCATTTCGAGGCGGAAAAAGCGGTCGTCGGGGCGCAGTACAATTTTCCCGTTTTGCAAAAGTTCGGCGGTACGCTCCACCATACGGTTTTCTTTCCCGTCGAACTGGTGGTAGGCCGTGATGCGGAGTGGCGGTTCTGAACTCGACTCAATGTTTTGCAGTTCGTCAGGGTGAAAAGTCGTGGCCCCGTCGATGGTGCCGAAGAAAATCTGTCCATTTTCCGTCTGGAAATGAGCAATGCGGTTGAACTCATTGTTGGGCAGCCCGTCCGCAGCGAGGAAGGTGCGCACCTCGCCCGTTTCTTTTTGAAACCGCATGATGCCCTGGTCGCTGCTCAACCAGAGGTTTCCCCGGTCATCGGGATAAACAGCGTAAATCACATCGTTGGAAAGGCCGTCGAACGGAGTGAACTGTCGGGTATGGACTGCTGACTGCTGACCGATGAC
>JBFIJS010000600.1:0-3278 GCA_041600595.1 Saprospiraceae bacterium
AATTGATATGGGCCTTTTGAGTGAACAGGCTGCTGTTGATATGCTGATTTCCTCAGGGGTTGCAGAGGAAAGGGCAAAAAGTCTTATATTTGGAAACCAAAAGATTGTTGAATCCGTATAATTACGCAAAAATGAAAGTTGTAAAATTGCAGACTCGCATCGATCGTCAGTCCGGCGGCAACCCAGGCTTCATACTCCCTGTCCCAATCCAACCAGCTTTTACTGTTGGTGCCGCGTTCCTTCATTTTTGAAAAATCAACGGGCTGACTTGGATGTTGCAAATCCCAGGTCAGATCGTGGTAATTACGTGCATGGGAAGCCACTCTGGCGTAAAGCTTGGGTCCGCGGTCATGACCGAGCAGGGAAGAGTACTGGTCGGTACCCCAACTCCAATATCCATTGATTCCCAGCAATTCTTTTACCGAAACCATACTTTCCGCAGGGGTCGGTCTTTCTCCGTAAGGCCCATTTTTATCATAAACATTTACCTCCCAGAGATAAACCTTGTTCCAGTCGGTGGGGCGCAGCGTGTGTTCCAGCCTTATGCAGGAAACAACTCTCTCCGAAAAGCTGACCATCTGTTCCGTGGTGATATCAGGGTTTAATTCCGCAGCCTGCTCCCAATGCTGGCCGTCAGGACTCGTCCACAAAATCGTTTTAGTAGCAGCATTTTCACCTGCCCAGCATTTTGTTTTCAGGACGCCTATTCTTTGTGGCTGCTGAAAATTGAATTGGATATATTCTTTTGGAAAATCAGAAAGTGCAGCGATTTCAAAAACTGAAAAATTTTCCTGAGAGCTAATTTTTATAAAACGAACTTCAATTAATTCTTTTTGCCAGCGAATTAATTCAAAATTATTTTCCGGTAAATAACTGCCCAAAAATGCTGTTTCCCCGGAATGGAATTCGGCGATTAATTTAATTTCTTTGGTAGCCTGACATTTAATCGAAACAGCAATTAATTTTTGATTATTTATGGGGAAATAAATTTCCCGAATACCTGCAGCCGCCGTTACTTGAGCGGCTGTATTTAAATGTCCATCAGTTAAATTATGTGCGGCCTGTAAAATGGTATTTTCACTCACCAGCGCTTTTTTTTCCAGAAATATATTTTGCTCTTTATTCTTTAAAAAATCATAGGGTAGTGGAGCTGCTGACTGCCAGGCTGTGGCCGTATTGCCATCAATTACCTGTTGTATGCCCTGAGGGTTAGAACTGGCAGAGATGATGGCATGTTTGGTGGGTGATGCAATAAATCCGGCATCCGGATCAAATTTCCGGGCCTTCACGGTAGCTGATTCCTTTTTAAAAAAAACGCTCAGCAAAACCAGTGAAAAGATGAAAGGAAATGACCAATGAATGTTTGACCATGACTTTGACATAGCATGAATTTTCGTGTGAACAGCACTAAACAGCGGCTATCATTTACGCCGCTGGTTGGCAGAATGCTGCCGGAGGTCGATATGCGAAAGATATTATCCCGCTGTAAAAAGTTCAACAACACTCAAAGCAAGCCCCGGTCCAGCATCAGTTTTACTTTTAAGATAGCAGCTACGGCAAGTGCGTCGGTAATTTCCCCCCGCATCACCATTTCAACGGCTTCCCCGAAAGGGACTTTTCTGACCCTCAATTCTTCTGTATCCTCCGGTTCAGCCTCACCAAAGCGCAAATCTTTGGCCACAAAGACCAGTGCCTCCTCGTCGGTGACAGAATTGGACAGGTGTAGTTTGCCAGCCTCCAGCCAGGTGGCGGCAATGATCCCCGTTTCCTCCAGCAACTCCCGCTGTGCAGATAACAATGGCGGCTGATCGATCGGTCCGCCACCCTCGGGTACTTCCCAGCTGTATTCTCCCAACGTGTAGCGGTATTGGCCGACCAGCCAGGTATTCCCCTGGTCATCCAACGGAACGATGGCGATGGCTTTATTTTTAAAATGCACCACGCCATAGACGCCAGGGCTGCCCGACGGAGTGAGAACATTGCGGTGCGTGACCTTGATCCAGGGGTTTTCGTAAACTGTTTTTTGATCGATCGTTTGCCAGGGGTTTTTAGTTTTCATAAAAGTGTCGGTAGTTGAAATAAATTTAGGATAAAAAATGACTTGACTTCAGCCGGTCGGAAATTCCCTCATTTTTGAATCAGTTGCCAGCGTAATCGAAGCGGGTAGGCGTGTGGGGCACAAAAAATCAGATTTAATACTAACCTGCCGGGGTAGGCGAAAAGGGGAGGGCTTACCAGCCTTCTCGCTTAACTAATTCGGTGATGTGTGCCAGATGGTGTTTACCATGCCAGGTGTACAGTGCCAACACTGCATCCAATGAGTAATCCTTACCGTACCCCGGATGATGGTATGCTTTAGTAAAATCCTCATCAGACATATTTTGGAAAAGATGCACCATGCGCAGGTGCAGTCCCCCGATAATCTGCAGCGAAGGGGCAACGGGCAACGTGGTGGAATCACTCAAAGCTGCCCAGGCTGCTTCATCGTAAGGCTTGATGGTTGTATTTCCCTCGGCCAGAACAAATTTGAGGCGACTGAAGGCTTGTAAGTGACTGTCGGCAAGGTGGTGGACGACTTGCCGGACGGACCATCCTCCGGGGCGATAGGGGGTATCCAACTGTTCATCCGACAGTTGCGCCAACGTTTTTTCCAGTAAAGAAGGCAGTCGGGACATCTCCTGAATCCATTGCTGCCGTGCCTCCGGCGTAGCCTGGGAAATGTAGGGTGGTTTGCCGATCGGGTATTTTAATTTTTCTAAATCCATGATTCTATTTTTTAAGTTAACAACGCACCAACTGCCGGATGTTCGAAGATATTCCAAACATACTTAACAAAAGGTACAAAAAGAAACGAGCCATGTATCTGAGGATCAGATAGATGGCTCGAAGCTGTGATAATCTATGCAACCAGCGGGCGTCAGGCCAGTTCTTCTTCTACCAGATAGCGTTCGGCATCCAGGGCGGCCATACAGCCCGTTCCGGCTGCCGTAACTGCCTGGCGATAAACTTTATCCTGCGCATCGCCGCTGACAAAAACGCCGGGTACTTTGGTGTGGGTTGATCCCGGTCTGGCGATCAGATAGCCGGTTTCGTCCATGTCCAAAAAGCCTTTAAAAATGTCGGTATTGGGTTTGTGCCCAATTGCGACAAAAAAGCCTTCGACTGCAATTTCTTTTTCTTCTTTGGTCTGGTTGTTTACAACCCGGACCCCTGTTACTTTGTCGTCGCCGAGTACCTCTACTGTTTCGGTATTCCAGTGTACGGTGATATTGGGGGTG
>JBFIJS010000601.1:0-3276 GCA_041600595.1 Saprospiraceae bacterium
CGGGCCATGCCGCTGACCGGATGGGCAAAATCCCAAAAATAACGGAACGTGTAGCGCTGCACCATATCCATCAACTCGGCGTCGGTTCTTTCGGCAACGGTCACCTGGATGGTGTCGCTGATGGCAATTTCTACATTGATACCATTGAGGGCCGACACATAATAATAATAGGTGTCAGGGGAAATATCGGTACGGCCCGTGAAGTCAAGCAGGGTCGTGCTATTGATGGTTTTGATGTTGGAAAAGGTGGTTCCGTCGGTGGAACGGTAAATTCTATAATTACTGGGATTGGTGTTTGGCGGCTGTTGCCAGACGAGCTCGGCATGACTGTCGAAGCCCTCGCCGAGTAGCGGGAAGTTGGTTTGCCCGACCATTTCGAAAGGGTACACCCAGGCGCTGAGCGTAATCAGTATAACGTATTTAATCATATCCTGTCTTTGGTCTGCCGGTGGAGGCAGTTCGGTGAAAGTTGGTATTGGTAAAATATTATTCTCCAATAGCCCTTTTGTCTGGGGTGAAATTAGGTGCAGAACCCCTGTTTGGAAAAATATACCACCTCACGATTACTACACCAACCGAAAAAATACGTGTTTTCGGTTGAGGAAACGGGGAAAGTTTCCAAAGTTTGACCTTTAAATTACACAGCGGTAAAAAATAAAACCAGCCCGGCTGACTGTTATCGGGCCTTTTACGATTAGTGATTTAAAGTTAAGCTTTGTCCGATGAAAAAACGAACTTCTGCAACATTACTAACTGCCCTGCTACTGCTCGCCGGCTGTGATACACCTGACCCTGGCGACACTTCCACCACTTTATCGGATGAAAAATTGCTGGATACCGTACAGCAGCAAACGTTTCAATACTTCTGGGACGGTGCCGAGCCCGTGTCGGGAATGGCCTGTGAACGCATCCATCTCGATGGTGTATATCCCGACAATGATCAGACGGTGGTGACGTCCGGAGGCTCTGGCTTCGGTGTGATGGCCATTCTGGTTGGGATCGAACGGGGCTTCATTTCCCGGCAGGAAGGTTTTGCGCGATTGGTAAAAATGGTCAGCTGGCTGGAAAAAGCCGACCGGTTTCACGGGATGTTTCCCCATTGGATGTTTGGTGAAACCGGAAAAACCAAACCGTTCAGCCGGAAAGACGACGGAGGAGACGTTGTGGAGAGTGCCTTCCTGTTTCAGGGTCTGCTGTGTGTTCGCCAGTATTTCCGGGAGGGAAACGAGGCTGAGAAAAAATTGGCAGACCGCATCGATCAGCTCTGGCAGGCCGCCGACTGGGACTTCTACCGGGGAGCAGAGAAAGAAAATGTATTGTTTTGGCACTGGTCACCCAATTTTGGTTGGGACATGAACCACCGCATTCAGGGCTGGAATGAGTGTTTGATTGCCTACATCCTGGCAGCCTCTTCTCCCAGTCACCCCGTACCGGCAGCGGTTTATCACGAAGGGTGGGCCCGGGGCGGCGATATGGCCGGTGGCTCCACACCCTACGGGCTTCCCCTGCCACTCCGGCACAATGGCTCTCCGGAGTATGGCGGCCCACTGTTTTGGGCTCACTACTCCTTTCTGGGCCTCGATCCCCGGAAACTAAAGGACCAATATGCCGATTACTGGGCGCACAACCGCAACCACGCCCTGATCAATTATAATTACTGTGTGGAAAACCCGAAACGCTTCTACGGATATGGTGAAAACTGCTGGGGGCTGACGGCAAGTTACTCCACCCGCTTTTATGCTGGTCACCGGCCCGGAGAGGACTTTGGTGTCATTTCACCAACGGCAGCCCTGGCTTCGATGCCTTACACCCCAAAGGAGAGTATGGCTGCTATGCGCCATTTTTACGAAAAACTGGGC
Source organism: Saprospiraceae bacterium (assembly GCA_041600595.1). Classification (GTDB taxonomy): domain Bacteria; phylum Bacteroidota; class Bacteroidia; order Chitinophagales; family Saprospiraceae; genus UBA6168. The sequence continues at coordinate 1,860 of JBFIJS010000601.1, forward strand.
GGCAGTCTTTGGGGAAAATACGGTTTTTATGACGCATTCAGCGAACATGTTGACTGGTTTCCCCGCCGCTACCTTGCTATTGACCAGGGCCCGATCGTGGTAATGCTGGAAAATTACCGCACGGGGTTGTTGTGGCAATTGTTCATGTCCTGCCCGGAAGTGGAACAAGGACTGCAAAAATTGGGATTTGCGTTTTGAGGGCGCACTCTTCCGGTTCGTTTGGAAATAAATATTCATGCAAATTACAAAGTGATAAATCTAAATAAATGAAAAATACCTTTTTACTAACATTATTAACCATTTGTATCGTGCCAGCCTTTAGCCAAAAAGACTACCAGCAGGAAGTCAGCGAATTGATGGCCAAAATGACCCTGGAGGAAAAAATTGGCCAGCTAACCCTGTACACCAGCGGATGGGATGTGACAGGGCCAACCCTGAACGAAAATTACAAGGCGGATATCCGCGCCGGAAAATGTGGCAACATCTTCAATGCCCACACCACTGCCTACAACCGGGATTTGCAACGTATTGCGGTCGAAGAGACCCGGCTGGGCATCCCGCTGCTATTTGGCTACGACGTGATTCACGGCCACAAAACCATCTTCCCCATTCCACTGGCGGAAGCCTGTTCCTGGGATTTGGAACTCACCGAAAAGTCAGCACGCCTCGCTACCAAAGAAGCCGCTGCCAGCGGTCTTCACTGGACCTTCAACCCCATGCTGGATATCTGCCGGGATCCCCGCTGGGGACGTATAGCAGAAGGGACCGGGGAAGACCCTTACCTGGGTAGTCTCCTCGGAGCGGCTAAAGTGCGGGGTATCCAGGGCGACGACCTGTCCGACACTTTTACCTTAATGGCTTGTGTAAAACATTTTGCCGCCTACGGCGCTCCGCAGGCCGGCCGGGATTATCACACCGTGGATATGAGCGAAAGGGAATTGCGGGAAACCTACCTGCCTCCCTACAAAGCCTGTATCGATGCCGGTGCCGCTACGGTCATGGCATCGTTCAACGAGTACGATGGCGTACCCGCCACGGGCAGTAAGTTCCTGATGGACAAAGTGTTGCGTCAGGAATGGGGCTTCGAAGGTATTATCGTGACCGACTACACGGGGATTTACGAACTGGTGCCGCACGGCTTTGCGGAAGATAACCAACATGCCGGGGAACTGGCCATGCAGGCGGGCATCGATATGGATATGCAAAGTGGTATTTACCAGCAACACCTGCAGACCTCTATTGCGGAGGGTAAGGTCTCCGAACGGGCGGTCGACGAAGCGGTGCGGCGTATTTTACTGAAAAAATTTGAGTTGGGCTTATTTGCAGACCCCTATCGTTATTCTGATGAAGCACGGGAGAAGGGAGTCGTTCATTCCGAGGAAATGATGCAGCACGCACGGGAAGCCGGCCGTAAATC
>JBFIJS010000602.1:0-3275 GCA_041600595.1 Saprospiraceae bacterium
ATTATAAAAGTGCTGGGTTCCTGAAGCGGAAGAGAGCGGTGTATTGTTTTTGCTAAAAAAAATGGGCAGTAGCCGCCCTTTCCGGTGATGGCCAGAAAGTATTGATTCACGGAAACAAAATCATTCCTCCAACATGCAAAATTGTCCAACAAAAAGGCTTGCTGACTGGCTTGACAAGGGTCGTTTTTTCAACTACAAGCGCCATCAGGTTTTTTATCGGGAAGGGGGTGCAGGAGAGACATTGCTGCTGATTCATGGTTTTCCGACCGCCTCCTGGGATTGGCATCTGGTATGGGAACAACTGACCCGGCATTTTCACGTCATCGCCCCGGACATGATCGGGTTTGGCTTTTCGGACAAACCCCGCAATTACCATTACGACATCATGGATCAGGCCGATCTGCATGAGACGATGCTGTCCAAAATGGGTGTCCGCCGTTGCCATATCCTGGCGCATGATTATGGAGACACCGTCGCCCAGGAATTGCTCGCCCGGTGGCTGTTGCGCAGGGATACCCCGTTGCAAGGATTAACTATCCAATCGGTTACGCTTTTGAATGGCGGTATTTTTCCGGAAATGCACCGACCCCGGGTCATTCAAAAAATATTGGCCAGCCCTTTCGGAGCCATGCTGGCGCCCCTGATGGGCAAGAGGCAGTTAACCCGCACGTTTAAAAATATTTTCGGGAAAAACACGCAGCCAACCGCCGACGAAATGACCGAATACTGGCATTTGGTAGCCCGGAACAAGGGAAAATACCGGATACCCCAACTAATCCGGTACATGGAGCAGCGACGCACTCACCGGGAACGGTGGGTCGGTGCCCTGGAAAAATGTCCGTTGCCGTTGTGGCATATCAACGGGGAGGCAGACCCTATTTCGGGTCGGCACGCCGGCAGCTATCTGGAGAAAAAAATTCCCCAGGCACACGTTCGGTTTTTACCCGAAATCGGACACTACCCTCAGGTGGAAGCGCCGCAGGAAGTGCTGTTGCATTTTTTGCAGGCTATGGAGAAAGCGGGGAGGTAGCGTAGTTCAGGCAATGGTTTTTTCCGAAAAAATAGGAACCGGCTACTGGCGAAGGCCACTATTTTTGCAGTTCCCACACCCACTTGCCGTCTTTTTTGGCATAGCCCACTTTTTCACCAAATTCCAGGCGTAACCGGTGGCCTTCCAGCAGGGCGATGTGGTCAAATGCGGGGGCCAATACTTCCCGGCCGCTTTTATCGTAAAGCCCAAAAAGCAGGGGAGATTTGGCAACGATCTCACCGTTGGATTGCCGCAAGAGGGATGGGTATTTGGGCGGGACGACAAACAGCCCGTTCCGGTTGATCATTCCCCACCGGTTGTCGAGTTGGACGAGTGCCGTGGCTACCTCGAAGGGAGCTATTTTTTCAAACATGCGATCAAACAAACGCCTGCCGGTCGTGTCTGCGAAATAGTAATTCCGTTTTCGAAAACCTTCTTTCTCGCCGAGCAACGTGTAAATTCCAAAAACACCTTCCCGGTAAAACTCGACCTGATCCGTATCCGGGAATGCCAGGGGCTGGCCCTTTCGGTTGATCACAAACCGGCTGGCAGGATCTGCATGGTTGACCTGCACGAATGCGTGCCCAAACTGGAAAGGCTCTACTTTTTCAAATGCTCCGGGAAAAGCCTGAATGCCCAGGGAGTCAACAAAGTGCCAGCGGTGGCTCCGGCGCGGCCGAACCGCTACCAGTCCTTCAGCTACCTGGCCGATGGCGCTAAATTCCAGGGGCAACACCTCCTGTCCTTTTGTATTGAGCAGGCCGTGGTTTTCACCGTCGGTAATATTGGCAAAACCTTCCGTATAGGGTCCCAGAGAAGAATATTTCAACGGTGCGAGCAACTCCCCCCGGGCACTCAGCAAACCGCGTTTACCCTTGAATTTTTCCCGGGCCTCGGCTACGCCCCATTGGTTGAAGTCGGTGATGTATTCAAAGCGTTTTGGTTGCAAAATCCAGTGGCCCGAGGTGTCGATCAGCCCTGTTTTACCATGATAAACAGCCCTTGCCACACCAAATTTAAAGTCGAAGACTTTGGTGAAATCCGGAGGTATCCGTACCTGGCCGTTCGTGCCGAGGTAGCCATAAGAGCTGCCGACCCGAAACCAGGCCAGGCCGCAACTAAAGTTGCCGACCTCATCAATTGCGCCGTCCATCGGGCCGAGGTCAAAGGCCGGCTGACCATAGGGGTCGATAAAGTCCCAGGAGCCCCGGGTACGCACGGCTGCCATTCCTTCGGAAAAAGGTTGTACCTCATCGTATTGACATGCGATTACTTCCTGGCCCTCTTCGTCGATGAAGCCCCAGAGACTGTCCAATTGGACGGGGCAGCGGTTTTCGGAAAACAACCCCTGGCGGTGGTATCGTTTGGTGACCCTTTCGTATCCATTGGGGTTGAACATCAACCGGTTAGAGGATTTTTCTCCAACCAGCCAATAATCGTGAAAAGGAGTAATGTATTGGAATTGGAAAGGAATGCGGACCTGGCCCATGATGTCAATAGCTCCCCAGTTTTCTCCAATCTGGTTGACGGCAAAACTGTCGGTAAAATCTCCGGCATGGTCAAATTTCGGTTCAATGACTATCTGGCCGAGGGTATCGATGTATCCCCATTGGAGCGGCTGGTCGCTCGTATTTTCAATGAGTAATGACCGGTCTTTGATGTTGCCAAAATGGTGGACAGTGTACATGCCGAATTGTACCATGAAGTTGCCAACGACATCCACTTCTTTTTTTACGGGTTGGCCTTCCTCTGCCAGTACCAGGCGGCCGCCCTGGCAAAACCTGGCCAGTCCGTCGTGAAAGTTACCAACCCAGGTACAGGAGAAGGGTTGGCCGGAAGGCAGCGTGACCCTTTTGCCCATTTTATCAATCAGGCCAAAACGGCCGTCCTGATGGAGAAACGCGGCCAGCGGCAATCCTTCGTTGAAATCCTGCCCCCGCAGCCCGATGATGTCAAAACGGGTAATGAACTGCCCGGTATGATGACTGAATAAGGCAGCTCTGGGAAATGACTCCACGGTATAAATGGCAGGAAGCAGATCCGGTTGGTTCGGGGCCATTTTTTCATCGGAAAAGACCAGGCTCAGTTTCGGTGGTTTTAAATGCAACACCTCCAGATAGGCAGACGCACCACCCGGATCACCACCCGGCATTTGCCCGGTCAGCAGCCATTTTTTGGTGTCGGTATCCCGTTTCCAAAGCCATTGACCTTCGGACTGGGCAGTAAATGGGGAGGCGTTCTCGTC
>JBFIJS010000603.1:0-3265 GCA_041600595.1 Saprospiraceae bacterium
CGGAAAGCGTATCCTCAAAGATTCTTTTCCAGATACTTATACTTCCAAAATTTTCTTCATCTATGATTGCGACGTCCCCAAAAACTTCGCCAAGTTTTGAGAAAGAAACATTGTTGTTGATTAAATAGTTTTGCAGCGTATCCTCATGTTCCGGTGCAATGGTAATTACGATCCTGCTCTGGCCTTCACCGAAAAGAAAGCAGTCTTTCCGGAAGGTATCGACCGTTTCCACGTTGAACCCTTTGTCACTGGCAATGGCACTTTCCATCAGGTTGGTAAACAGCCCGCCATCGCTTACGTCGTGTGCCGAACGCACGATTTTTCTGCGAATGAGTTTGCGAATATGCTTTTGCATTTCGAACTCCTCGTACAAGTCAAATTCGGGTGACGGAGAATATTTTACCCCCACTACCGAATGCAGATAAGCGGAACTTCCCAAATCATTGGAAAGGTTACCGAGCATGTATATCAGGTCGCCATCCTCTTTGAAAAGGTAACTTGTATGCAACTCCGGATCATCGATGACACCCAGCATTCCGATCACCGGTGTTGGTGGAAAAGGATCAGCTTTCTGATCGGTATCCGATATGCGCTCAAAACTGACATCACCCGGCAACACCGGTACATTGAATTTCCGGCATGCTTCCCCGATACCCCGAATTGCGTTAACAAAAAGATAGTTCGATTCGGGATGGTGTGGGCTGCCAAAATTAAAACAGTAGCTAATCGCTGTCGGCACGCCACCGGAACAAGTGATATTTCTGGCGGCTTCGGCAACGGCTATCATCCCACCGATATAGGGGTCGGCCGCTGTATAGGAGGCGTTTCCGTCAACGCTCAACGCCAGAAGTTTGTCGGAACCTTCCACTCTTATCACGGCTGCATCAGCGGGTGCATTTGTCCCCATGTTGTTGTTACGCACCATGCTGTCAAATTGTTCAAAGAGCCAGCGTTTAGAGGAGAGATTGGGAGATGCGAATAACTTTTTCGCCGTTTCTACAATATTGGACGGTGTCTTGACCCGATTGAGGTTGAAGCGTCTGACCTCATTGAGATAGCGTGGTTTGCTGGTTGGTGCTTCATAGACCGGAGTTCCTACACCCCGTACGAGCATTCCCGTCGGGAGACTCAACCTCTTTTCTGACAGGTAAAAACATTCCAACATCCCGGAATCAGTCACTTCGCCTATTTTAGTACAAGCTACTTCCCATTTTTCAAAAATTTCCCGGATCGCTCCTTCGCTTTCTTTTTTTGCAACAAAAACCATTCTCCCGGGGTTGGCTGACAACAGAACAGTTTCGGGGGGCACTTCTCCGTTGTCATGGAGTAAGTCATCCAAATGCAGCTGGATGCCAGTCCCGGAGCCCGTACAAAGTTCACTCATGGCTTGGGCCATTCCGCCGGTAGTGATATTTTGCAAACCAACCAACATGCAGGCCTCGGCTGCGGCTAATACTGCTTCCATCAATATTTTACCAGAAAATGAATCAGATGCATGGGCAGTTGATGCTGGTTTTATTTGTGGATCGGGGCTCGCGGCTTCCACGGTGGAAGCATTTTCTGACTGATGAGAAAATGTGGTCGGGCCGGCCAGATAAACATCATTGCCGGGAGAGCCGGTAGTTGGCCCGATCATCTTATCTCTTTGCGTGAGGCCGATTGCCAGCAGGTTCACAAGGTTGTTTGACTGATATCCCGAATGAAAGGCCACTTCTCCCCCAACCATCGGAACTCCCATCACCCGGCTGTTTTCGCCGATGCCATTGACAGAGTCTCTTATCGTCTGTTTTACAGGTCCGTTGGCCAGATCCCCAAAACGGAGGGAGTTGAGTGCTGCCACCGGACGGGCGCCCCGGGCAACAATTCTCCGGTACATGTCTGCGGATCCTTCCCCGGCACTTTGAGGAGGAGAAACACCTGGATGGGAGTTAACGGCTTTCATACTGAAAGTACAGCCAAGGCCCCTCTCTATTTCTATCCAACTTTCCTCTTCCGCCTGTTCGTTCATCATACCTCCATTACCGGCGTTATTCAGCGTTTCGAGCCATTTGTATGCATGCTTGAACGAACATGGCTCAGACCACAACATGCTGATAACCCGCAGCTCTGTTGAGTTGGGCTTGCGACCCAAAACATTCTCTACCTGCAAAAATTCCTCCTCACTCAAGCCTAATTCTTTCGCTATGTCGACTGAAGTCTCCAGTTCCGTATTATGCATGTTTGGATTTTTAAAAGAAGGCGCAAAGATAGAGAAAAGGAAAGTATAATATGTTGGTGTAAAAGCAGGCTGGTTCAGATTATTTAAAGGTGCTGCTATGCTCTTTTAGAAGAAAAACTCATCTGGTTTACAGTAATCACCCACCAATTTTACATGGCAATAGTCGGTGAAGACAGGGCTTTCATCCCGGAAAAATGGTTGTAGGTCAGGTTTCAAACGATCCTTGTAACTCACCACCAATTCACCCCGTCCTCTATGCGTTAATAAAATCTTAACATACCAAAGGAAGAGACGAATCGCTGACCATGCCCACGCAGTGAAGTCGCTTTTCCTGATCATCCGTTTAAAATTCATATCATGAAAAATTTGAAAGTCGTAACCCTTTCCTTGCTCCTGGCCGGTTTGTTTCTGACCAGTTGTAAAAAAGATATAGTCGCCACCGGAACTGCTGCCAATATTCCCGGCCATGTGACATCCGTAACCGGAATTGACCTGCAGCGTTTGCTAAAAAAAGCAGATTTTGAATCCATCCGGGACATGGAGTTTTTTAAAGAAATGGTTGGCAAAGCAACGAAACAGAGCCCGGTCATAGCTGCTGCCATGAAGGACCCGGCAACATCCGGGATCGACCTCACGGGCAAAATCTATTTGGCCACCGATGTTGATAAAGAGGATCCGGAAACCATCACTACGCACGTCTTTGTTCCCCTCGCCAATGCTGCTGATTTTGAAAAATTGGTAACGGCGGCAGGGATGGAATTTGAAACCCAAAATGGGCTAAATGTTTTTGCCACCAATAACAACAAGGATGCCGTCATGATCTGGGATGACGAATTAATGACTCTGAGTTTTTCCAACAAAGGTGAAATCGATGTCGCTGCGAAAGCCAAAAGCCTCTTCGAACTGGACAGTGAACAATCTGTTGCCACCAACAGAAGTTTTGCAAAAGCTAATGATGCCGACCACGATCTGGTAACCTGGATTTCTTCCGAAACCCTGGCAGACAACCCCAACGCAAGGGTGGCCCTGCAGTTCCTGGATGTCGAA
>JBFIJS010000604.1:0-3253 GCA_041600595.1 Saprospiraceae bacterium
GTCGTAATTAGCCACATTGCCACCAAGAGTCAGATCTTTGTAAAGCATAATCGTCCAGGAGCTGGGGTCGGGAATGGTATAGAGGGCATAAGTACCAGCTGGCACATTGTTACCTTCTACTTTCACATCATCGCTGAAAGTGATTTTGGTAGAGGCGTTGGCACCTGTCCGCCAGATATCACCAAAGGCTTCCACGTCGACAAAAAGTTTCCGACCTTTCATACTGGGGCGGGAGTATTCCACGGTTACGTCAGTGAGGCCAACTTTCTGTTCCATTTTACAGAAAGGGCTGGGAGCCGGAGTTTGGATTTGTGCATTTACAGTCGTAAATGAAGCCACAAATGCAATGGCCAGCATTGAGAATAAGATCTTTTTCATTTTATAGAAATTTTAATTTGAAAGATAAATGAGAAATTATTGAAATGATTAGGTCACGAATTAGCAAAAAGATTATTGCCTGTTGGCATCTAACCCGCTGCCCAACCTAAAATAAAGCCATATATCTGGCCTGATTTTGCAGCGAAATTAAACATTTTCAAAGCATTTGAAATCGCTGAAACGACATGTTGGGTGTTTTATCCACAATTGGTCTTCGTGCCTTCCAAATAAGTCCCGCAAGACTATCCACATGCCTAATTTTCCTACCTTTGCGAAATCATTGACAGTAAAGTATCATGGCTCCGGCTATCGTTCGTTTTCCCGATAATATTGACCAAAGCCCTGTCGCTAAAGACAAAAACATGAGTTACGTAGTATCCGCCAGAAAATACCGCCCCGCCCGCTTTGATGAAGTCGTCGGGCAACAGCACGTGTCGCAAACACTAAAGAAAGCTTTACAGACCGATCACCTGGCGCATGCATTCCTGTTTTGCGGACCAAGAGGTGTGGGTAAAACAACCTGTGCGAGAATTTTGGCAAAAGTCATCAACTGCCAGAACGTAACGGCGGATTTTGAACCCTGCGGCACTTGCAACAGTTGTCAGTCCTTCCGGGAAAACGCTTCCTTTAATATCATGGAACTGGATGCGGCCTCTAACAACAGTGTTGACCACATCCGCACGCTGGTGGAGCAGGTAAGGTTTCAGCCACAACAGGGCAAGTATAAAATATTCATCATTGATGAGGTGCATATGTTGTCGCAGGCTGCCTTTAACGCCTTCCTGAAAACCCTGGAAGAACCACCTCCGTACGCCATATTCATCCTGGCTACCACCGAAAAACATAAGATCATTCCGACCATCCTTTCCCGCTGTCAGATATTCGACTTCAAGAGAATTCAGGTAATGGACGTAGTGGATCACCTGCAGGGCATTTGTAAGGCAGAAGGAATTGAGGCAGAGGAGGAAGCACTGCACATCATTGGCCAAAAAGCAGACGGTGCGCTCCGCGATGCGCTTTCCATATTTGACCGTATCGTCAGTTTTTCCGGAAATAAAATTACCTACGAGGATGTCATCACCAATCTTAATGTCCTCGATTATGATTATTATTTCCGCTTTACCGATGCTTTGCTGACTTCAAACCTGCAACAGATACTGCTCATTTTCAACGACATCACCAGAAACGGATTTGAAGGCGATTTATTCGTGAATGGATTGGCGGAGCACCTCCGGAATCTGCTGGTTTGCAAGGACAAAGAAACCTTGAAATTGCTGGAAGTCAGTGAGTCACTTAAAGAGCGCTATCACCAGCAGTCGGCCATCGCCCCCACTTCCTTCGTGCTGACGGCTCTGAATATTGCCAACGATTGCGACATTAATTATAAAATGGCCCGCAACAAGAACCTGCACGTCCAGATGGCCCTGATAAAAATGTGTTATATCAGCCAGGCCGTCCAGTTGGCAGTAAGCCCGCAGGCAGAAGGGAGTGGGCAGGAAAAAAAAACGCCTGACCTGACCACGGCTACCGCAAAACCGGCTTCCAACGGGGCTGTCAAGGCCAATATCACCGCCCCAACCGCAGAAAAAGCCTCCCTGCCAACGGAAGTTTCACCACCGCAGGAAGAAAAAACAACCATAAAAGAACCTGTTGTCCCGAAATCCGAACCATTGGATGTTCAGACACCTCCGCCCGCACCGGCCGATGAGGAACCTTCCGGGCAAAACATGGAGGCTACAGCAGAGCCAGATCCGAAAACTCCCCCTCCGGTAAAAAACGAACCAAGCCCGGGGGCTATGCCGGGTAAACTGTCGCTCCGCAAATCAAAGTCTTCCGTTGTTCCCACCTTAAAATCGTTGGAATCGTTGCACGAAGAAGTGACCGAGGACGAGGAAACGGCCACGGACCGGGAGGCAAAATTAACCCAGGACGATTTGGAACAGGCCTGGCAATCTTACATTGAAGGCTCTGAAAAAGAATCGGTTAAAACGATGCTGAAAGGAGCCGAAGTCACCATTGCAGGGCAGGAGGTAACGGTGGTAGTTGGTTCGGCACTGGCTGAAAGCACGATCCGGCAGGAGCGCAGCCTGATGGATTATTTGCGGGAATCATTGCACGCTCCCATGCTGGCCATGAAGATAAAGCTGGATCCATCAAGGTCGAATGCCATACCCGCTAAACCCAAGAAGCTGACAGACAGTGAAAAATACTGGCGTATGAAAACCATCAACCCTTTGGTGGACGAAGTGCGCAAACGTTTTGATTTGAAACTGGAAAATGAATGAGGGTGACTGTCGGCTGGTCATTTTGTCCAGTCAGCCGCCCGTCGTAGACTATTATTTGAAAAACATTGGAGGAGGAGAAGGGCCTGACCATTTTCCTTTCCCATCATGTCTAATCTAATATCAACTGAATGCTTGAAAGGTCAATCATGCCTGAGATACAGGAAATCAACAACCTCACTGTGCCGCGTCCTGAAGTATGGCACCTGAGCAATGGAATTCCTGTGTATGAAATAAATATGGGCACCCAGGAAATCGTCAAATTGGAACTCGCTTTTTTCGCCGGGCGTCCTTTTGAGAGAAAAAAGCTGGCCGCCCGCTGTACCCCCTCTTTGCTGAAGGATGGCACAGCCAGTTATTCATCGGCCGAAATTGCCGAAACCATGGACTTCTACGGAGCAACGTTGTCCACCCCTTTCCACATGGACACTTCCAATGTGCTGTTGTACTCGCTCAACAAGTATTTTGACAAAGTGCTGCCGCTGTTGGCTGAAGTCGTAACGGTACCCTCCTTTCCCCAAAAGGAACTCGACGCTTTCATCCAGCGTAATCAACGCCGCCTGCAGGTAGAATTGACCAAAAACGACGTTTTA
>JBFIJS010000605.1:0-3235 GCA_041600595.1 Saprospiraceae bacterium
ATTGGCCCGGCACGGACACTATCGATTAAAGGAGATGGCCCCCGAAGGAAAGCACCATCCTGACCAGCACGAGGGGCACAAAAAGCAGTCTGAGGAAGGCAGTGCGGGCGGCCACCACCACGAAGAGCATGACCACCACGACGGGCATGACCACCACGACCACGGCAGCCACCACCGCATGATGATTGAAGATTTTAAAAAGCGGTTCTGGGTGTCGCTCTTACTAACGATTCCAGTGCTGATACTCTCTCCGATGATCCAGGATTTTCTGGGTTTTGAATGGTCGTTTCCAAATAGCCGGTATGTGCTTTTTGTCCTTTCCAGCCTGATCTATTTTTATGGCGGATGGCCATTTCTGAAAGGTATGAAAGAAGAGTTGGGCAACCGTTCACCCGGCATGATGACACTCATTGCGGTTGCCGTTTCTGCAGCCTTTATGTATAGTTCAGCTGTTGTTTTCGGTTTGCAGGGAAAAACCTTTTTTTGGGAAACGGCTACCCTTATTGTAGTCATGTTGCTGGGTCACTGGCTGGAAATGCGCTCTGTACTCGGAGCCAGCAAAGCACTGGAGGCGTTAGCAGCACTCATGCCAAACGAAGCGAATCTGGTAAAAGGTGACAGCACCCAAAAAATAGCAATCAGCGACTTAAAAAAGGGCGACATCGTCCTCATCAAACCAGGAGAAAAAGTACCCGCCGATGGCGAAATAACGGATGGGGAAACTGATCTGAACGAGAGTATGCTCACCGGCGAAAGCAAACCTGTCAGCAAGGGCAAAGGAGAAGAAGTCATTGCCGGTTCTGTCAACGGCAACGGATCCATAAAGGTAGAGGTAAAAGGGACGGGCAGTGATTCTTATTTATCGAAAGTTATCCAAATGGTTCAGGATGCTCAGGGACAAAAATCAAAGACCCAGCGACTGGCGGACCGAGCTGCCTTTTGGTTGACGATTATTGCCCTGGCCGGCGGTATTGGCACGTTCGTTACCTGGCTGCTGATGGGGCGTGAATTTTCCTTTGCCTTGGAACGCATGGTTACAGTCATGGTCATTTGTTGTCCGCATGCACTGGGGTTGGCCATCCCGCTGGTGGCCGCTATTTCGACCAGTATGTCAGCCAAAAACGGTTTGCTGATCCGCAACCGGACGGCCTTTGAAAACGCCCGAAAGATTACCACCGTCGTTTTTGATAAAACAGGTACGCTGACCAAGGGCTCACACGAAGTGGTAAAAATGGTTGGCCTGTCAGAAAAATTTGACAAAAAAGAAATGCTGCGTTTTGCTGCCGGTGTAGAAGCCCCTTCAGAACACCATATCGCAAAGGGGTTGCAGCGAAAAGCCTCCGCAGAAAAAATAAAGGTGCCTGCCGTCTCCGATTTCAAGTATCAATCGGGGATAGGTGTCAGCGGGATAATCGAAGACAAAAAAGTACAGGCCGGAGGGCATCTGCTTCTGGAGCAGTTAGGCATCAGCCCACCCGGTGATGCAGAAGAAGAAGAGGACACTAAAATATTTGTCGTCATTGATAACGAATTGATTGGTTTCATCACCTTTGCCGATGAGATCCGCGAAAGTTCTTTTGACGCCATCAAAACTTTGCAGGACAATGGCATTAAAGTTTCCCTGCTGACCGGTGACAATGAAAAAGTAGCTGCTGCCGTTGCCCAAAAACTTGGTATGGACGACTATTTGTCGGAAGTCCTTCCCGATGATAAACTTAGCAAAATTAAAGACCTCCAAAACAGGGGTGAATTTGTGGCCATGACTGGAGATGGTGTGAACGACGCACCGGCACTGGCACAAGCCAATATCGGTATAGCAATTGGCTCCGGCACCGACGTAGCCGCCGAAACAGCTGACATCGTTTTGGTAAACAGTGATCCAAAAGATATCACCAACCTGATCTTGTTTGGCAAAGCAACTTACCAGAAAATGGTACAAAACCTCGTGTGGGCTACAGGATACAACGTTGTAGCATTACCCCTGGCTACCGGTTTTGTGCCGGGCTTAATCATCAGTCCGGCATTCGGGGCAGCCTTGATGAGTGTTAGCACGATCATCTGCGCAGTCAATGCGCAACTTCTGCGGTTCAAATTGAAATAACGAATTCTTCGGATGATCGGTTTATAGCTCACAGCTCCTTTGGCCAGCGTTTGGATGTAAGGCAAGGAATACAACTTTCTTATGTTGCACAAAATTTTCCGCTGGCAAAAAGCATTCTTTTATTGTTGGTGAGGCGACAAAAAACCTCCCGGAGTTCTGGTTTTTAGGCGCTTGCTTTGTACCTTTGGTTCTTCAGCAAGAAAATCGTAATCTTTTGATCTCCAAATTTTTATATATTCCCTTACTGCTTTCAGTGTTTTTCAGTTCAACTGGCTTTGTGCTGGGAAAACATCATTGCCAGCGCATGGAGCAGCTACAAGGTAAAGAGATCGCTTCCTGCTCAGACCTGGGAGGCTGCAAGGAAGGTTGCTGTTCTACCGATTTTCAATATTTTCACCTCGATCAGGACCAACAAACGGCACAGGCAAATCTGTATCTGCCCGGTTTTCCGTCGGTATCGATTGTCTCCTTGTGGTTGTTACCCAATTTGGTCATCGATTCCCACTACCTGCCCTGCCGCCTCTACCGGCCGCCCATTGTGGCTCGGAATATACCGGTACTCTTCCAGGTTTTTCGTTGTTAAACAACCGTCCTCTCTGGGCCAATTTACCAGTTTGTGCGGGTCAGATATTGACTTGTTCACTGGTCAATAAATGCTTTTGCGGGGTGGTCGGTACATTTTCCACACCCGGCATTTGAAAAGGCCACCCACCGGTTCGACCATTGCGCCCAGCTCAGCGCTGCGGCCTGTGTTCCAAATTTACACGCAGCTTTAAGGGAAATCCGGTTTCTAAATCAATTATTCATTTTTTATAAAACTCAATACAATGAAAATTTTCAGAAGTATTTTCTTTTTCCTGGCCTTTGCGGCCGGTAGTGCTTTTATTTTCTCCTGTGGCAATACAGGTCAAAGTCAGGACCAGGCCGTGCACGGTGAAGGGCAAGCGTACACCTCCACTTACGTTTGTCCCATGCATTGTGAGGGCAGCGGCAGTGAGGCCGAAGGCAAATGCCCTGTTTGCGGGATGGACTATGTCAAGCAGGACGAACACGTAAAAGACGGCCACAAACACTAATTACCGTGTAATTTAAGTTAGTTTAAAAAATGCGGAGCAGGAAAAGTCGCTCTTTTGG
>JBFIJS010000606.1:0-3234 GCA_041600595.1 Saprospiraceae bacterium
CCTGGGGTAGCTTAAAGTTAAAGCTTTTACCGCCTTCCCGAATCGTCACATCACACATTTTTCCTTCCGAGCCTTTAGGAATGGATCTTTTTTCACTTTTGGGAATGGCAGCCGTGCCAAACAGTTCGAAATGGATTTGCTTTTTATCTAAACCCAAATCGGTCAGGTAGTCACGGATCATGAAAATCATTTGCTCCGGTCCGCAGATAAAACAATCGTCAACTTCCTCCTTTTCCACGATACTTTTAAAGATGATATCCAGCTTTTCACGGTTCAGGCGTCCGTTGAAAAAAGGAACGTCCCGTTCTTGCTGGGTCAGGAAATGAAAGACTTCCAGTCGCTCCATAAATTGGTTTTTCAGCCCTTCTATTTCTTCTTTCAGAATGATGGAACCAACGGTTTGGTTGACGTAAAAAAGCTTGAAAGTGCTGTTGGGCTCAGCGTTGAGGTGCGTTTTGATGATCGAGAAAATCGGAGTGATACCACTTCCTGCCGCAAAGGCCACATAGTTTTTTTTCTGCTCCGGATTGATATCAACGAAGAAACGCCCGGCAGGTGGCATGACTTCCAGCGTGTCGCCTTTTTGCAAAACCTCATTGGCAAAAGTGGAGAATTTACCGAAGGGAACATGTTTGACTGCCACCCGCCATTGTCCATCCAGTGGGGAGGAGCACAGCGAGTAAGACCGTCGGACATCCTCTCCATTGATCAGGGCCTTCAGCGTTAAATGTTGTCCTTGCTTATACTGAAAATCATCTCTCCATTCGTCTTTCACGTCGAAGGTGACTAAGGAGCAATCGGGAGTGGTCTTTACGATCTCTTTGATGGTTAGCGGAAAGAATTTGGTGGCCATATGGTGCAACTAACTTTTGTTTGTGCAAAACTAACGATTGTTAGTTAAACGTACAAATGAAAAAATGGTTGACCATGCCCCAAATCTGGGGATTCGGGGTACGTTATTTCCTCAAACCATCAATAAGCATCTTGGTTATTTGGGTTTCCAGTTCCAACAGATTGATTTCCCGGTGTTTGGAGTACCAGGAATAGAGCCAGCGGAGGGTGGAGAGGGTAGAGAAGAGGGCAATATCCACATCTATTTTATTGAAATGCCCGGTGGCCAGGCAGTCGTTGAGTATTTGGCGAAAGCCGTCCTCGTAATTGTCTCGCAGGGATAAAAATTCTTGTTTCGGTTTTTCATCGAGATGAACCCATTCTCCGGTGAGCAGGGAAATAGCGTCGGTATGTTCCACCGTGTAGCGCACATAGTCAGCTATCAGACGCTCCAGTTTTTCCACCGGACCGAGGCTGGAAGCCTGCACGTTGGCCATACTTTCGGTGAACAGCCGGGCCATATCCATGAGGAGTTCCTGGAGCAGTTCCTCCTTGTTGGAGATGTGATTGTAGAGGCTGGCCGCCTTTACACCGACGGCTTCTGCGAGGTCACGCATGTTGGTGGCTTTATAACCCCGTTTGCGAAAAAGACGGGCTGCGTGATCCTTTATTTGCTGGCGTTTTGATTTCATAGCTCACAAAAGTAGGGAAAGGGACAGAAAAAAGAAGCCCTGCTCATTGGCAATCAGCAGGGCTTCTTTTTTCTGTTTTTAACAGTGTTAATCCATCCACCATCTTATGCCAACATATCCCCTCGCTCCGACCAGCGGCCCCCAAACTTGCAGAGCATTGAAGTTTTCCCCAAATGGGTTTTCCCAATCTACGATGGCGTGGTCCTGGGTGAAATTGGTCAGGTTTTCTCCTCCAACATACACCTCAAAACGCTTCATGCGGCGAGTTACCTGGGCATTTAACACGGCATAGGCCGGCGCATCTCCCGTAAACTGATCCCGGTTGTCATAACCTGCCGGAAGGTGGCGGTCGTCCATAAAGCGTTGTTTACCAGTAAACTGAATGTTGGTATTGAACATCCATTTTTCACTTGGTACTTCATAGTTCAGTGTCACCAGCCCTCTGTGCCGGGCCGTCAGAGGGCGCTCGATAGCTTCACTTTTGGTGAAAAAGGTGGGTGGGTTATAAGCGGTTTTTACGTCGTTGAGTTTGTAGGCCAGTTTAACATCAAATCCTTTGAAGGCACTCCAACTACCCAATAACAGGACGCTGTTCGCATAGCTTTTGCCATCGAGGTTGTAGATCAACATGGAGCCGTGCTGGCTTTCCATATCCACCACAATCTGGTTGCTGAAATTGGTCCGGTAAATGTCGGCGACAAAACTGGCGTTGCGCCCCAGGAGGTTGAAGTTTTGGGTAAAATTCAGTCCCAGGTTCCAGGCGTCTTCCATCTTCAATCTTTCCAATACTTCTACCTGCCAGTTGGTGGAGAGTATCGGAAGATTTTCCGCCAATACCTGCGCGCTGCGAACACCCCTGCCTGCGCTTACCCGCACAATACTGTTTTCGGTGAAATTGTATTTTACATTAATTCTGGGTGTCACGAATGCACCAAAGTTATTGTGATGGTCGGCCCGAATGCCAGCGATAACGCCAAAACCACTGCCCGGGCTGTTGTACACATATTCTGTGTAGGCCCCTGGCATGATTTCGCGTCGGCTGAAATCCGTTGCATTCAGGAATTCATCATAATCGTCGTATTCGAAACTGGTACCCACGTTCAAAGTGTGGGCAGTATTAATAAGAAAGGTGGAGAACATCACGTTGGCGTACAGCCGTTGCTGGTCGCCGGTATGGATGTTTTTCCCAAAAACATTGTCCATGTTCTGCCAGCTTGCATTGTAGATAATGCCAATGGAAGTGACAGGCCGGTCGAAGCCGAAGTAGCCAAATTTGCCAAAAAGATCTACGCGTTGGTTTTGCAATTTGCTGCGGTAAAAGGTCTCAGGGTTTGGCTGGTTGTTCTGCATCATTTGCCCGCCTTCCCGCTGATCATTGATGACTTGCAGGTTGAGTTGGCTGCTTAAATTATCAGTCCGGTAAAATGCGCGGAACAATCCGTTGAGGCTTTGCTTGGTCTGCTGATCGAGGAAGGTGTCGCCATTTCTGTCAAACTCGCCTTGTGTGGTGCTGCCGTGAAGGATGACACCCGTGCTGAGTTTGTCTGTCCAGTTTTTGTTCCAATGAATATTGGCTTCGCCCCGTTCGACCGTTGAACCGAATAAGTTGATGAACAGGGGTTTATCCTCCCAGGGTTTTACCAATTCGATATTGATCTGACCAGTAATGGATTGAGGTCCGGTCTGCACGGTGCTGGCTCCTTTTGATACC
>JBFIJS010000607.1:0-3228 GCA_041600595.1 Saprospiraceae bacterium
CGATCATTTTTAAAAGATTTTTTTTGCGGGGTAAGCCGCCGTTGCACCTGACGAATTATTCTCACCACCAGCCGCCGCTACAACAAATAATAACCTGCGTTTTTCGGCTTTGGCAAAAATTCATTCCGGTCATTTTGCTCCTCTCTGCCGGCTGGCCCTGCTTGTGGCCGCCACCCCGCCGCTGCTGAATTATTTTTTCTTAAAAAAATGGCCGGGCCAGGTCAACCATTTTCAGCCCAATTAGTTGTATGTGCAACCATTTCAAAAAATGGCCTGACTCTGATCTAATAAATGGCAAAAAACAACCAACACGAGTTCGAAAATTCCATCATGCCCTGGCTGGGAAAAACCGGCAAGATGATGTTCGTTTTCATGGCGGACAAATTGAAGCAGCACGGCCTAAACATGTCGATGGAGCAAGCCATTATATTAAAAATTTTACACGAGGAAGATGGCCAGCCCCAAAACAACATGGCGTTGGTCACCAATCGCCATAAAGCAACACTGACAAGGCTTTTGGACACCATGGAGAAAAACCACCTCGTCACCCGCATTCCCGACCCTGCCGACAAGCGGGTCAAACGGGTATACCTGACCAGACACGGCCGTCAGCACTTCGAATCTATGATCCCCGTTTTCAGCGAAGCGGCCGCAGCGATCCAGAAGGGATTGACAGAAACAGAAATAACAACCTTGATCTCAATATTAAAAAAAGTACAAAGCAATATTAATTTTTAATTTTTCTTTAAAAATAGTTGCACTACAAACCATTTCATCTTATGCGAAAAATCATCCTCGCGGTACTCGGTCTACTCCTTCTTTTCGGGGCGGTTATGCTGGCTCAAAAGCTCATAGCCATGAAGGAAGTACCGGAAACAAAAGCAAAAAAAGTCGTAGCCTCCATTTTTACCCAAAAGGTAGCGAACGGCAGCACCCCGATTTCCATCACTGCCAGTGGCAATCTGATGGCTAAGGAAAGGGTCGATTTGTTCTCCGAAGTGCAGGGCGTTTTTGAAAACAGCGCCAGGCCATTCAAGCCGGGTAGTTTTTACACTAAAGGCCAGACCTTGCTCCAACTGAACAGTGATGAACTCCGGGCCAGTCTGAAAGCACAGAAAAGCGGACTGTACAACCAGATTGTCCTGCTTTTGCCGGACTTAAAACTGGACTACCCCAATTCTTTCCCCAACTGGGAAAAATATGTAACGGAGTTTGAAGTGGAAAAACCTCTGGCTCCCCTGCCCCAACCCGTTTCCGACAAAGAAAAGTTGTTTATCGCCGGGCGAAACATCACCACCACCTATTACAATATCAAAAATACCGAAGAGCGCCTGACCAAGTTCACCATCCGCGCTCCGTTTTCGGGCATTCTCACCGAAGCCATGGTCAATCCCGGCGCACTGGTTTCCCCGGGGCAGCGCCTGGGGCAATTCATCAACCCCAACATTTACGAAATGGAAGTGAACGTGAATGCCGCCTACGCCGACCTGCTGGCCGTTGGGAAAACGGTAGAACTGTACAACCTGGAGCGGACAGGCAAATGGACCGGACGGGTGGTACGGGTAAACGGCAAGTTGAACCAGGCCTCCCAAACGATCCAGCTGTTTGTGGATGTTCAGGGAAAAGGCCTCAAGGAAGGCATGTATCTCGAAGCAGCGGTGACAGCCCGGGAAGAACCCGGCACGTTCGAACTCGACCGGAAGCTGTTGTTCGACGAAAATAAAGTCTTTGTGGTCCGGGACACCGTGCTGGATATCACCAAAGTAGAACCCGTCTTTTTTAAAGAAAAAACCGTCGTGGTAAAAGGCCTGCCGGAAGGGGCAGAAATTTTGGCCAAGCCCGTGCCGGGTGCCCACGTTGGGATGCGAGTGAAGCGATTCAACGGATGAGTTGGCCGGATGGTCGTACAGTTTTTTCCCTCCGCCCCGACCCGGGCAACGGTGGAAAGACCGGCCAGCCAGCAGTCATTCATCAACCCTGACATTCTACCATTCCAACTTTACAGAACATGAAAAACTTAATCTCCTTTTTTATAAAATACCCGGTATCCGTCAACGTGCTGATGGCCGCCGTATTCATTTTTGGGCTGGGTGGCCTTTCCCGGACCAAGTCCTCCTTCTTCCCGCTGGAGGACTCCAAGTTCATCACCATCAGTGTCAACTACCCGGGCGCTTCCCCTTCCGAGATCGAGGAAGGGGTTGTCTTGAAAATAGAAGACAACCTGCGTGGACTGGTCGGTATTGACCGGGTGACTTCGGTGAGCCGGGAAAATTCAGCCAGTATCTCCGTGGAGACATTGATCGACGCCAACATTGACCGGGTGCTGGCCGACGTAAAAAATGCCGTGGACCGGGTGCCGTCATTTCCCGTAGGGATGGAACCACCTGTGGTGGCCAAACTGGAAAATGCGAACGATGCGATCAGCTTCACGATCAGTGGCGATGGTATCCCGCTGAAAACCCTGAAGGAAATCGCCCGCGGCATTGAAGACGATTTGCGAAACATGGGCATTTCCCAAATCGAACTCAAGGGGTTTCCAGCCGAAGAAATAGAAATTGCCGTGCGGGAAAACGACCTGCGCGGTTTCAACCTCACATTTGAAGAAGTCGCCCGGGCCGTTGCGGCCACCAATTTGCTGACCACCGGCGGAAACATCAAAACCAGCGCCGAAGAATTCCTCATCCGTGCCAACAACCGCAGCTACTTTGGCGATGAGTTGGAATTTATCGTTGTTCGCTCCGACCCCTCCGGCAACACGGTTCGCCTGCGGGATGTCGCCGATGTGCGGGACAAATGGTCGGAAAGCCCCGACCGCCTGTATTATAATGGGAAACCGGCCGTCCAGATTGCCGTAAAAACCACCAACAACGAGAGCCTCACGGAAGCTGCCGAAAACGTCCGGCAGTACATGACCAAATACAACCAGCAATACGATAACGTACACCTCGACATCAGCCGCAATGAATCGAAGGTATTGGAAGACCGGATCGACCTTCTGCTGGAAAACGGGGGGCTGGGGGTTTTACTCGTCCTCATTCTGTTGTCCCTGTTTTTAAAGCCCAGCATTGCCCTTTGGGTGGCAGTAGGACTTCCTTTTTCCATGTTCGGACTGTTCATTTTCGCCCCGAATTTCATGACAATCAATGTCATTTCGCTCTTCGGGATGATCCTGGTCATTGGGATTTTGGTAGATGACGGGATTGTGATCGGGGAAAATATTTACGCCCA
>JBFIJS010000608.1:0-3223 GCA_041600595.1 Saprospiraceae bacterium
AATTTTGAATCCGATATTTTTGAATTGAGTGCCGTAGCGGAGTACTATTTTGTAAAAATAAAAAAAGGAGGATACGGCGTCAGTCCCTATGTGTTTGGTGGCCTGGCCGGTTTTTATTTTACGCCCTATACAGAAATGAATGGCAAAACCTACAACCTCCACCACTACCGTACTGAGGGCATTGAATACAGCCTGATGCAGTTCTCCGTCCCTTTTGGAGCCGGATTGAAATGGCAGATCAACGGGACGGGCAGCCTCGGTATTGAAGCGGGCTGGCGACCAACTTTCACTGATTATCTGGACGATGTGAGCGGATTTTACCCGGCGGATCTGGCCGGCTATTCGGATGGGGAGTCGATGAATATTCGTACCCAGCTGTCCTATCGCAGCCCGGAAATAAATCCAAATGCCCGCGAACTGCCAAAGGTCAACAGCCAACGCGGTAACCCCGATAAAAATGACTGGTACCTCTTTTTTGGGGTGACGCTGGGCGTGAATTTGCAATAAAAAGGAGGATGAATGGCGGGAAGGTAGAGAGCCTTCCCGCTATTTATTTCAAATAATTCAACTCAAAAAACGTCCGGTAGTCTACCAGGTTTTTAGATTTCAGCAGTTCCCGGTAGTTGCCCTGGCCGACAGCCAGCAGTTCGTATTCAAACGTTTTTTTATCGAGGAAATCCTTACTGTTTTTCTGCACACCATCGTAGTAGTCCATGGCATCGGCTTTGTCCTTGAAGCGGCGGATGGCCACGATCGGGTAACGGTCGTCGCCGGTGCCGAGGTAGATATTGTTCATCCGCAGTTTGTCCTGGCTGTGGTATTTACTGTTATAATCGCTGACGCCCACTTTGGCATCGTTGAGTGATACATCATTGCTGAAAACGACGATGACGTAGTGTAGCTGATCGTCTTCCGGTTTGTAGTTGCCGACCTGTCCGGAACTGCCGGGCAGATTGCGGTTTTGACCGGGGCCGGTGTTGACTCGTTCGCCGAGGTTACGCAGCATTTCCCGGGCGGTTCGGGCTTCGGGGTCTTCCGGGTGTTTGGCAATGACACCTTTGAGTGCGTCCACGTATTTTTCCCTGCCTTCCAAATGGCCGGTGCACATCGCATCGAGCAGCGAGAAACGGGGCATCAGGGGGTTGGTGCCCCCGAACTTTTCCCCCACTTTCGAGATGCGTTCCCGCACCGACGGATAGTCTCGTTTTTCAAACAGGGCATAGGTCTCGTCGTAGTAGGCCGTCACCTGGGCATCCTTGGAGTTGACCTGCATGGCAAAATTCGGATCTTTCAGCATACGGGCATAATTGGTATTCGGGTAGCCGTTGACAATTTTATCAAAATAGATCTGCGAGTTGGTGATGTCACCCATATCCTGATAGGCGAGGTGGAGATAGTAGAAAGCGTCAAGTTTGTATTGTGTTTCGGGGTACCGGTTGAGCAGCTCAAGCATGGTCTCCACACATTTGTCGTGTTTCTTGAGGCGGTCCCGGTAGTGGGTACCGAGGGTAAACATAGCCGCTTCGATTTGCCGGTTGGTAATAGTAATATCTTCGGGTGACTCGGGGACATTTTTAAACATTTCACTGATTTCTTCGTCGGTTAAAACGCCCTTTTCTTTGGCCTGGGCGATTTCTACGGCATTGCCAAAGGCAGCCTTGCTGGAAAGCCGCCAGTTGTCGGAGAGGGTTCTGGCCCCCCATTTTCGCTGGAATTCCCGAACGCCCTTTTTGACTTCCCGGTCATCATAGGCCCAGAAATTGGATGGACTGCTGCCATTGGACAAAGCAGAACGAGCCGGGCCGGGATTGTTGCGGCCGGCCAGGGCTGCTGCCGCCGCATCCGCTTCGGCTTTCTTCCTGATTTCCTCCAAACGTTTTTCCTCTTGTTCTTTCTTCATTTTGGTAGCCAGTTCCCGCCGTTCTTCGTCCGTCATTTGACTGATTCGCAGGAGCGAATCCTGGAGTTCGATGATCTGGATATTTTCCGAAATGCCGGACAGGTTTTTGGCCAGTCGTTCAACTCTTTCGTAGCGTTCGTCCTTTTTGTTAAGCAAGCCCAGCGTATTGTCATAGTTGGTTTTGGCTTGCACATAAGCTTCGTCCTCAAAATACAGATCGGCCAGTAGCAGGAACGCTTCGGCCCGCAGGGCAGTGTTGCGCCCTCCTTTCTGGATACACTGTTCGAGGTTTTCGATCGCACCTTTCTGGTTGCCGTTTTGCAGATCGAGGCCGGCCAGGGCAAAGTAGATCTGATCGTTGTATTCCAGATTCTTTTCTTCTTTCAGCATCCGCTCCAGCTTTTTGCGCGACTGGTCTTCATCGTTGACGCCGGCCAGGGCGAGGTTGAGGCGGGCGTTGAAGTCCATCTCGTAGCTGGGTTTGAGTTTTACGACCTCTTCAAAAGCGGCATAGGCAGCGGGGCCCTGCCTGCTTTGCTGAAACAATTGGCCGAGGATAAAGCTCAACCGGGCCCGCATAGCATCATCAGTGGTAGATTGAATGGCATTTTGCAATGGCCGGGTTGCCTGGTCGTATTTTTTCTGTTTCATGTAAAAATGCGCCCTCGCAATGTCGGCCTCCCGGCGGATGTCCTTGGGAGTCGCAGTGTTATCCTCCAAACGATCGAGCAGGCGGTCGGCATTCGTGTAGTTTTCCCTCTCGATATACGTTCTTGCCAGCCAGAGTACACCCTCCTGATAGGCTGGCCGGTGTTTGAAAGCGTAGTTTTCCGGGTCACCGTCTTCGATGGTCGTTTCGAGGTTGCTCAGGCGGACCGAACCAGGCACGGGGTAGCCGTTAGGCAGGCGCGGCAGGTCATCAACTTCTTCAGTTGGCCCGGCATCTGTTATTTTTTCCTCTTTTTTCTCCTCTTCTTTCTTAGGATCGGGTTTCCGGCTCTTGGCTTTTTTACCTTTCCGCTTGCGCTGTATTTCTTTCTTTTTCCGCTTGCGCTCCCTTTCCCTTTCCTTGCGCTTTTTGGCGGCTTCCCGCTTTTTGTTTTTGGCGAGTTTGGCTCTTTCCTTTTTGGTCAGTTTTATTTTTTCGCCGGTGACTTCATCGACAGTAGGTTTTTCCCCTTTTTTGATCGCCTGCTTGACGGCCTTACTGCGTTTGGCCTTTGCTTTGGAAAGGGCTGCTTTTTCGGCCATCTTCTGGGGGCTGAATTCGGCAATCAGGTATTCGAAAGTCTCCTCGGCGGTCTCGTATTCTTGTTTTAAAAA
>JBFIJS010000609.1:0-3221 GCA_041600595.1 Saprospiraceae bacterium
AATATACATCAGGGAAATGACATCGATGAGGGTACGGTTACGGGATACCCAGTTAGCTGTCAGATTGACGAGCCAGGGGCGAGACATCAGCCTTTGCAAGCTGTAGCTCAACTGCATTTCCTTACCCAGTACCCGTTCTACCCGTTCGTCGTAAGCCTTCATAAATGAAGCTGAAAAATCCTTTTTTTCCAGACATTGCCGGGCCTGTTCGGCAGCAATAAAGCCGCTGTAGATCGCATTGCCGATACCCTCTCCGCTCAAAGGATCGATCAAATGGCCGGCATCGCCCACCAGCATAAAGTGATCGCCGGAGATGGGGCGTTTTTTGGAGCCAAGCGGGAGGCCGAACCCCGTTACCTTTCCATCGAGTTCGGCATCTTTAAACCGTTCCCGCAGCCGGGGGTGACTCCTGACGACTTCTTCAAGGCCTTGCCGCAGGTTGTATTGCCGCTTGCTGATGTGGTCGCTGCGCATCCCGAGGCCGACGTTGGCGTAGCCGCCGGGCAACGGAAAAACCCAAAAGTAGCCGGGGTTGATTTTTTGCAAAAAGTGAAGTTCTATAAATCCATCGGGGTGCAGTCCTTTTACATTTTTGTAATAAGCCCTGACGGCACCGGCATGGTGCATAGGGTCTTTTTCCAGGCCGGCATGGTGGCGGGAAAAATTGGAATTGGCACCATTGGAAACGATGAGCAGGGAAGCCTCGACCGTGAAAGTTTTTTGTTGGTCGGAAAGCCGGTAGCCCGCCGGTGTCTTTTCATAATCGGCGATCGATATGTTTTCAAAAAACTGAATATCAGTCCGTTTTCGTACTTCCTCCACCAGGAAATGATCGAAGTCGATGCGTTTGGAGACGTAACCCTGTTTGGGATCTTTTTCCGGGTCGTAATTAGGACGAAACGGGACATCTATCTCTTTGTTGTTAGGGGCTACGAAGCGGATACCCCAAATGTCCGTTTGGACTTCGGGAGCCGCTTCAAAACGTTCCATGATCGACGGGTCGATGCGGCTGAGGATGGTCGCCGTTTTACCGCTGATGGCATCGCCGCAAATCTTGTCGCGGGGAAAAGAGGCTTTGTCAACCAGCACGCAAGGGATGCCCATTTGGCTCATTTTCAAGGCAGTAGCCGCACCGCCGGGCCCGGCCCCCACAATGCAGACAGCTGTTTTTAACGTCATGGATCAGCCTTTGAAATCAATTTTTTTGTGTGCGCCGTCGCAGTAAGGTTTGTTGCCCGAGGCGCCACACCGGCACAGAGCCGTGATCCGGTTGTGCTTCGTTTCCCCTCCGTCCGGATTTTTGACGATGATGTTTCCGTGGACCAGCAAAGGCCCGTTGGCGGAAACTTCTACCACGCTCTCCGTCCCTGCTGCGGTTGGTTGTTCGCCGGCCTTTTTTTCATCATTGTAGTAAAAGGACAGTGCGCCGGAAGGACACTTATTGACTTGTTCAATAATGCGTTCGGTCGTGGCTCCGGCAACGTTGATCCATGGACGTTTGTTTGGGTCGAAAACTTCCCCTAACTGATTGGCGCAGAATGCGGCATGGGCGCAGATACCGGGTTTCCATACGACGGTGATGTCTTCATTTGCGTATTCTTTGGTGATGTTTTTCATGACGTAGCTATTTTATTGAGAATTGATCAGTGCAGTTTCTTTTTGGCTTCGTTCCACAAGGCATCCATTTCGTCCAGACTCATATCATTCATTTCCTTAGGAGCATTTTTTTCAATATACTCGAAGCGGGCCTTGAATTTTTTATTCACCCTTTCCAGGGCTGTTTCCGGTTCAATGTTGAGAAACCGGGCGTAATTGATCAGGGCAAACAACACATCGCCAAATTCTTCCTCCTTCTTTTCCTGGGAAAAATCCTTGTCCACGGCTTCCCGGAGCTCACCGATTTCTTCTTCCACTTTTTCCCAGACTTGTTCGGTTGTTTCCCATTCGAACCCAACCTGTGCTGTTTTTTGTTGCATCCGCCAGGCCTTGACGATGGCGGGTAAGGAGTTGGGAACTCCCTCGAGGAGCGACTTTTTGCCTTCCTGCAGTTTTAGTTGTTCCCAGTTTTTCTTTACCTCCTCTTCATCGGCCACCGTCAGGGAGCCGTACACATGTGGGTGCCGCTTGACCAGTTTGTCGCAGATAGCGTGGAGTGCATCCCCGACATTCCAGGCGCCTGTTTCTTCTGCTATTTTAGCATAAAAAACCATGTGCAGCATGATGTCGCCGGTTTCCTCTTTGATGCCATTGAGATCACCTTTGATGATTTCGTCGGCCAGTTCATACGTTTCTTCGATGGTCAGATTGCGGAGCGATTCGGCCGTTTGTTTGCGGTCCCAGGGGCACTGTTCGCGGAGGTCGTCCATGATGCGGAGCAGGCGGGAAAAGGCCTCCAGCTTGTATTCCTGATGGGTTGTTTGCGGGCGTGGTTCGGTTGAATTAGGCGAAACAGTCATTTTCCGTTAATTTTGCGGGAGTTTGAAATAGAGGACAAAGGTAAACTTCCTGAGACGGTCTTTGTTTTCAAGAAAAAAATTAATTTAAATGGAATTCCTGAAAATTTTCCTTGCCATATTTTCCTTCTTTATCCTGGCTTTCGTCATGATCAACATCAGTTATATCGTGAAAAAGCGGGAGTTTCGCGGCACCTGCGCCACCAACAACCCTATGATTGCCGACCGTTTTGGCGGTACCTGCTCAGTCTGCGGGAAAACAGCCGAGGAGTCGTGCAAGATGCCGGAAGTTGAAAAAAAATAACTTATTGCGATGGTCGGTGCAACGATGATGTGGCGGGCGTTGCCTGTCTGTTCGCTGAAGTGCCTTCCTGAATCTTTCCGTATTTGATCGTCATTTTCCCACCCAAAACTTAATCCTGGCTGGAGCCATTCGAAAATGGGGATGCGTGAAACATCACTTTGTCGCATTCCCCCACAGCCTGCCTTAAAACCCTGACGGGTCCGGCATTCAAAAAGGTCATTGCCTGGCCGTTTGGTCAGCCGTCTTTCCTGTCCTGGTTTTATTGACCGGTCCGGAGCTACAAACTCCCTGAGGAATGATCGGACTTTTTCCACGTGGCATGCGCCTGTTTCTGCTAAAAATGTAACTTTTCCCTCTCCTGGTTTTGACCGAAACGTATTGCTCCCCGTAGGATGCGACGGAGCATGGATGCTGCGACAATTGGAAATTTCCATAAAAAAAAAGCAGGTGCCGAGAGCCGGCAC
>JBFIJS010000610.1:0-3215 GCA_041600595.1 Saprospiraceae bacterium
AAGGCCCGGAGACGGCGGCGTCCCAGGATGCTTTTCACGAAGCGGTGGAGCGGTTGTCGGCTTTAAGGAACGAACTGGAAACCGCTGGTTTTCAATTGGAAATGCCCCGTTTTGAGGACAAAAAGATTAACCTCCTGCCCGCCTCCTGGTCGCAGGAAGTGGTGCCGGACAACGACTGGTTCGACCTGCGGATCAAAATCACGGTGGGCAAATTTGAATTCCCCTTCACCCGCCTCATCCATCATATCCGCGACAACGACCGCTTTTACGAATTGCCCGACGGCACTTACTTTTTGATCCCACTGGAGTGGATGGCCCGCTTCCACGGCCTGGCCCATTTAGGTAAAATGTCGGGCGACAAACTGCGCCTCGCCAAAAGCCAGCGCCCGCTGCTGGAAAGCCTCGGTCTGACCGATCGGGAGGTACTCGCCCCCAAAGCGGACACTCCTTTTCAATTGCCCAAACTGCTCAAAGCGACGCTGCGCCCCTACCAATTGGCTGGTGCCAAATGGCTGGCCCGACACCACGAAGAAGGCCTCGGTGCCTGCCTCGCCGACGATATGGGTTTGGGGAAAACCTTGCAGACGCTGGTGGTGCTTTTGCTGGCCAAGGAACGGCAGTCTTCAGTAGGCGGTGTGCAATTGGCAGAGGGTAGTCGGCCACCAATGGACTTGTTTGGGGAAGTGGCGCAGAGTGGTGATTTTGTGCCGCTGAAGGCATTGGTTATCTTGCCGGCCTCGCTGGTGTTTAACTGGGAACGGGAGGTGAAAAAATTTGCCCCCGGCCTCACTACCTGTAATCATACCGGCCCCAACCGTACCAAAGATACCCGCTTGCTGGAGCGCTACGACCTTGTTTTTACAACGTACCAAACCGCCCGCCGGGACCTCGCAGTTTTGCAAAAAATAAAATGGGAATACGTGGTGCTGGATGAAAGCCAGTACATCAAAAACCCCCAAAGTGGCATATTCAAAGCGGTCGGTGAGCTGGAGGCCAACCACCGCATCAGCCTCTCCGGTACGCCGATCGAAAACTCCCTCTCCGACCTCTGGGCGCAAATGGAATTCCTCAACCCCGGCATGCTCGGCAGTTTTAATTATTTCAAAAAACACTTCATCCGGCCCATCGAAAAACTGGATGATGAAAGCATGAAAGACGAACTGCGGAACCTGGTCAATCCATATCTTCTGCGGCGTACCAAAGAGGAAGTCGCCCCCGATCTGCCGCCGCTCACCGAAGCGGTTGTGTATGTGGAAATGACCGAAGAACAGAAAAAACTGTACGAAAAGGAAAAATCCGCCGCCCGCAACAAACTCCTCAACATCAGCGACCCCGGCCATCCGACCAACCGGGTCGCCATTCTGGCCGCCCTCACCCGCCTGCGGCAAATTGCCAACCATCCGCAATTGGTCGTTGACAGTGATCAGTTGGCCGCCTTCAAAGGGGAGAGCGGGAAGTTTGAAGATGTGCTGGCCTACTGGGATAAAATCCGCCGCTCCGGTCACAAAGCGCTCATTTTCAGTTCTTTTGAAAAATACCTGCAACTCTACCGCAATTATTTTGAGGAGCAAAAACACCCCTACACTTGGCTGACCGGCGATGTGGCCCCCGCCCAACGGAAAAAGGCCGTTGACCAATTCAACGAGGACAAAAGCGTGCAGGCATTTCTCATGACCACCAAAGCGGGTGGGGTAGGGCTGAACCTGACCGCTGCCGACTACGTCTTCGTGCTTGACCCCTGGTGGAATCCCTTTGCCGAGAGCCAGGCCATTGCCCGGGCCCACCGCATCGGGCAGACGAAGAAAGTGATGGCAGTTAAATTCATCGCCCGCGACAGCATCGAGGAAAAGATTTTGCAGATGCAGGAGCGGAAGTCGGCGCTGGCCGGGGAGTTTGTGGCGTCGCCGGAGAAGGTGGCTTGTACGCGGGAGGGGTTGGAGTCGTTGTTGTGGTGATTTTTTTAATTCCTTCAATTGAAGGGATTGGATCTAAGTAAGCGTTGCAATGCCGGTTGGAGGAAAGGATTACCTCATTTTTTTAACTCGTTCCACGGCTTTGGTGCCGATTAGTGCTTCCATTTCGGCGGTTGCGACCTTCAGCAATTTGGCTTCTCTTTTTTGGAAGCTGAGGCCATCTTCAATCAGCACGGCATTGATCGCTTCGAGATTGCTGAGAATCATCAACTCCAATTTAGTAGCATGGTCTCTGATGTTTCCCGACTTGTCGGGGTTCGCCAATTTCCAATTTTTTGCAGTCATTCCGAAAACGATCCTGTTGAGCAGGTCGGCTTCTGCGATGTGATAAGGGGCTTCCTTTTTGGTGTTCCAGTCGAGCAGGGGTACCCTGTTTTCCCTGACGGCCTTTGCCTGGATGTGCCAATTGACGGCGGCCAATTCTCTGCGAACATCCCGCTGCAGGCCCAAACGGGCTGCTTCGTCTTCTTTGAGCCGGTCGAATTCCTGGATCAGGTATAATTTGAATTTAGTGGAAATCGCTGTACAGAATTCGAAAGCAATTTCTTTGTGGGCATAGGTGCCACCATAGCGGCCTGCTTTTGCTGTAATACCCACGGCATTTGTCGTGGCAATCCATTCTTTAACCGACATGGCAAAACTGACTTTGCCAACTTGTTGCCTGATTTGCGCAAAAGCAGCCTGATCGAACCCATCGTTGTACATGGATTCCCAGGTGTTCAGAAAGTCCAGTCCATTGGGACTGCGGAGCCAGTTGCCGATGGTGTTGTCAGTCCGGTCGGATACCTGCCGGGCGATATCGGTCAGAGAAATATAGTCTTTATCCTCGTGCGAAAGGAGTTTGATTTCAATCCCTTCTACTGTGATGGTCTGATTCTTCATGTTTCTGTTTTTAATCCCTTCAATTGAAGGGATTAGAATTTGGTTAGGAGCTCAGAGGTTTGTTCGCAAATATATCCATCTCAGCCCTTCATAATGCATTATGGTAGGTATTTACGATGACGGTTCTGTACACTCGTAAATGAAAGATTGATGGCATTCAGTCTAAACGTGGCAGTTTCGGCACGTTTAGAATTTGGGTGGTGTACGCTTACCCATTCATCGAGGCAAGCCAGGGTATTGTTGTCGCGCATCCAACTGCGGATGGTAAAACGTGGCTCTTCTTTGGAATTGCTGGCAATGTCGGTTAGCGAGATGTAATCTGTAGCAGCGCCAACCAAAATAGTTATTTCTAATCCCTCA
>JBFIJS010000611.1:0-3214 GCA_041600595.1 Saprospiraceae bacterium
CCAAACTTTCGGACAGGGACCTGGCCTGAACGATGAAGGCTTCTACCGGAATGGGAGCATTCTTCCTGGAGGTTGTGACCAATGGAGCCTCCTTTTTCTCTTCCTTTTTACAGGAAAAAAATACGGGGAGGACGAACAGCAAAACGAGCGAGATAATTTGGTACAGGTTGTTTTTTTGCATGAAAAAATTTGCTTAATAATCGGATTTTAAAAGACCGCTTTTAGAATGCTGGTTGCAGATTTGGGATCGTGGCAAGGCCAGGTTTTTTGTGTATCGTCGACATGTTTGCAGAAGAGCGTGCGCCGGTCTGCCTACTTTCCGACAGCTTGTATGATAGTTGTCTGATTCGATTTGGAGGGGCCGCAATGGTCACTTATCTGTTTGACTGAGGAAATAACTATTGGGGGTGAAGTTAGTTTAACTTAAATGTGAATATTACATATTATCAATGAATAGCTTTTATTTGTCAACTTACCTGCACATTCTGTATGCTATGGAGATATTGGTGAGAAAAAAACACTATTTCACGTTCCCGGCCTTTGGCCAAAATGTTCTGGATCAGGTTTAACAAACTGTTTTGGTGCCCTCATTCGCTCGCCGGTGGCCAAAGGATGCATTAATATTTCGCAAAAAAAAAAGCCTTGCCGGTCACTGCTGACCGACAAGGCTCTTTTTAGGAGAAACAATGATTTAGTTGCCGAAACCATTGAGGCCCATGCCTCCCATTTGCTTTTCAAACTCGGCCATGGTCATTTTCGTATAACCTTCGCCTTTTTTGAAATCATTATCCGAGACTTCTTTTTTTACTTCTTTAGCCGTGAAGATCATCTCCATTCCCTGTCCGGTGTCGATAACCATTTCCAGCGGATAACCTTTTAATACATTCGCATCTTTGGCTTTTACGGCCATCGGAGGTTGTATTTTTTCGGTGATGTAATACTTCATGGTCAGATCGTCATTCGTGATGACCTTTGCAAAGTAGCAGGAATAACCGGCGATTTCCTTGGTTTTCTTTTCGTCGTAAGTTACTTCCTTGATATTGTCCATATTCATGAAGTTATTGCTGGCAGACAACTCGTCTTCGTTGGCTTCGATGATTTGAATTTTCATACCCATCATGTCCATTAAAATGGTGCCATCGGCTGGATTGTCGAGTGGGATGATGGTCTGGATGCGCATCATACCGCCCATCATATTCATGTCCATTTTTTGCAGATTTTCCTTGAAATAAAAAGTCAGGGATGTACCGCCCATCATGGCCAGTTCCGGAGAATCCTCCATAGCGTCAGTGTTGAGTTCAAATTTCACCGAACCCTCCTTTAATTTTTTTTGGGAGAAAGCGGGATTAGCGATAGCCAGGAAGGCAAAAGCGAGGATGCTGAATAGCAGGATTTTTTTCATTGAAAAATTGATTAGTTAAATAATTGAGTGGTGTACAGAGTACTAACAGTCGGAATGAGTCAGTTGTTGGGCCGAATCCATAATCGGACAGGCTGCCTGGATAGGCTTTCTCAATACTGCCATTCGTCGATGTATTTTATAAAAATTTTCGCCAGATTCTCGGCATCTGAAATGCCCCGGTGATAAACGCCGGTGAATTCATAACCTTCCAATTTGACTACTTTTTTCAAACCTTTATACGTCCGCCAGTTTTTCAGGTCATGGTATTGCCGGCGAATGTTGATGTGGCGGTCAACCCAATAAGGGTCGAGGTCGTGGAGCTCAGAATCCTGGATCAACATTCTTTTATCAAAACTGCCCCAGGAACAGAGCATGTAATCCTCTTCATCGAAAATCCCGACCCACTCCTGGAAATCTTCTACAACTTCGGGAAACGGACGAGCCCGGTTGATGGTCACCTGATCGATAGTCGTGAGTTGCTGGCAAAACGCCGAGAGGTTCGGATGCAGGGTGGGGCGGACAAACCGTTCGAAGGTTCCGAGAACTTCTCCATAGCGGTTTAATTTATAAGCGCCTATTTCGATTATTTCTTGCACCATGTTGTTGGCAGGGGTATCCCAACAGGTTGCCTCCAGGTCGTAAACGATATAGTTCATTGTCTTAGTGAAATTCAAAACCAGTCAAAGAAATGCACAACGCAGGGATATGACAAATGTTTTGTTTTAATTTTTTCTCCTTTACCTCACCATCTCGATATAACCCCGCTGGACATTGATTGTGCCATTGTCTGACCACTCAAGGATGTAATAGTAAGTGCCGTCTGGAAGGTCTGTTTCATCGCCCCAGGTGCCGGGCCAGTTGTTCCTGTAACCCTCTTTTCCGGAATCGAAGACCAGGCTGCCCCAACGGTTGTACACCCACAACCGGTTGTTCGGGAAATTTTCAATTTTGGAAATGTAAAAGTAATCATTCACTTCGTCGTTGTTGGGCGAAACGGCGTTGAAAACGGTAAGTTCGACGCATTCAATGTAAATATTGACGAGGGCCGTGTCGCAACCGTTCGGATTGCAGACTACGTAGGTGAATTCGTCCTCCCGGTCACAAAAAACCGGGTCAGGCGTATAGGTGATCGAGCCGTCCAGGTTCAATTGGGCTGTGCCTGAAATAGGCTGAACGAGTATAAAATAATCAATAATACCCCCAAAAACGGTATCATTCGCCAACGGGTCGATGGCGATTGGGGTCTCGATGATCGTCTGGGTTGTATCGTTGGTCAGTCCGGGTGGTGAAAAATAAGGAGCCACCGTAATGCAAAAAGAGGTGGTATCGCAAAATCCAAAATTATCACACACCGCAATGGTGAAGCTGTCCAGGCCGATGTTCAGCCCCTCATAGCGAACACAGAGGTTGACCGGGTTGGGATCGAAAGAAACGTTGTTTGGCTGATTATTATCGAATAGGACCAACAGGTTGCTGAAGATGCCCGGCAGTTCGGTGGTGTCCAGACAGAATTCAACAATTTCACCAATAAAAATATCATCACAGACGGTTTCCGGGATCGTTTGTACTACCGTGACCACTAATTCGATCAAGGCGATATTTCCCAATTCATCCACAATGCGCAAACAGGCGGTGTCGGTTCCGACGGCGTCGCCGAAATATTTCACACAATTACCATTGATCGTAAAGTTCACCTGATCCGGTCCGCCGGTAGGGCAAGTATTTTCTACAAAATCAAGGTTGCCGGGCAACAACTGGTCGTCAATGCAGAAGGTATTGGTGTCCACAGAAATAAAAATGGTGTCGGATGCC
>JBFIJS010000612.1:0-3214 GCA_041600595.1 Saprospiraceae bacterium
CGTCGATTGTTTTTACACAAATATTTCCGAATGCTTCAATTTTCCGATCGGAGTAAATGTTATGTGGTTTTCAACCACTCCCTACCTGTTTTTTTAGATGGTAATGATAATGAAACAGTTGGACATAAAGGCAAATCTTTGCTGGCGGCCCGGCAATGATTGGGTAACAATCAGTTGCAAAAAATTGACAATCAACGGTTTGAATGAGCTGCACGCATCAACTGCTTCATCAGGGAAATTTGTCCCAAATGATAGATATCGTGCTGGATAACTTCAATGACCAAATGTCGGTACGATGCACTTCCGGTCCCCGGCATGAAGGGTTCATCCAGAAAAGAGTCCTGCCTCCGGGCCAGTTCTGTCAGCAAGGTGTTTTGCAGTGCCGCAAACTCTGATTTGGCCTCCGACCATACTTGCTCATTCAGGGTATTTTGCGGTGGCCAGTTGTCCGGGTCCTGTTCGCTGGCCCGGAATGTGGTATTTCCCAGCAAGCGTATCGACAGAGATTTTCGCCATTTGATCATGTGGCACAGCAGTTGGGCAATTGATCGACCATTGCCGGCCACGGCCAGTGCTTCTGCCGGTGTAATGTCACCAATAATGGCCAGGAAATTCTGGCCATACCAGGGGGAGCCATTGTAGAAGTCGTCGTATTCTTTGATGAGTTGTTCGAGGTTTGTCATAGTCGCATATTCTTTATTTGAAGGAAAAAGGTTGACTGCTTGAAAACGGAGGTTTATTTTGAAAATGAACCGGGTGCAGAGACCGGAGTAACGACCGGTGAAACAGGTTTTTGGTTGCCCGGTCCTTTGAAACCCATATCAAACAGCAAAATGGCGGTAAAAGCTTACACCTTATGACAGACCGAACAAAGGGAAGGAGAGCGTTTTCAATCGGGGGGAACGCCACAACGAAAGGCAGCGTATTTTTAAAATTTTCATAAATGAGTATTTTGGGTAATATGGAGGGAGCGGTGTCGTTTTTAAAGGAACTAAAAGTTAGCATCATGTACCAACAGCAGAAATTTGCGAGAGCCGCACAACGCAGAAAATACCTTTCATTAACCGCCGCTATTCTGTTGCATCTGGCTGTTTTTGCCGCCATTGCCAACCCAGACGCCCTGAAGGAGTGGCTGCCTGACTTCCTGATTGAATTGGTTCAGGGAGAAAATGCAACCGTTGAAGAACTACCCCGGCCCTGAACAAAAAATGTCAGAACAAACCATGTAACTCACCCTGTACCTGGTTGACAATCTCGCCCAGATCTTCGGCGTTGTTCTGGAAATCGATCCCGTCGGAATTAATGACCAGCAACTTACCGTCTTTGTAGCCATCAATCCATTTCTCATAGCGCTCATTCAGGCGTTTCAGATAGTCGAGGCTCATACTTCCTTCGTAGTCTCTGCCCCTTGCCTGGATGTGTGAGACCAGCGTCGGAATACTGGCCCTCAGGTAGATCAACAAGTCCGGGGCTTGTATTTGGGACGACATGGTTTTGAACAAACTGAAATAATTCTCAAAATCCCGGGTCGTCATAAGTCCCATATCATGTAAGTTTGGGGCGAAAATAAACGCATCTTCGTAGATGGTTCGGTCCTGAATAACGGTGATGTCTCCTTCTAAAATTTTGAGAACCTGTTGGTAGCGGTTGTTGAGGAAGTATATTTGCAGGTTGAAGGACCAGCGTTGCATATCCATGTAAAAATCTTCCAGGTAGGGATTGTCTTCCGCACTTTCAAAGTGGGTGCCCCAGCCAAAATGTTTGGCGAGCTTTGCACAGAGGGTCGTTTTACCGGCGCCGATATTACCGGCAATGGCAATGTGTTTCACAGAAGGTTTTGTCGTTGTGTTCATGAAAAATGACGTTTTCTCGATAAGACCGCTAAAGTAGGAAATGGAATTTGGTTGGTGGTTGCAGGCAGTCGTTTTTTATAATTCTGAAGTGACCGGCTAAAGCCAATTCCTCCATAAAACGTAACCAATCATCTAATAAATCATTATGACCATAGACCGCGACTTAATTTTAAAACTTGAAAATTTAGCGAAGCTGGAATTATCAGAAACTGAGCGCAGCGAACTGTCAGCCGATCTGAACAATATTCTGCAGATGGTAGAAAAACTGCAAGAGTTGGATACAACGGATGTCCGACCTTTGGTGTACATTAATGAGGAAGTCAATCGACTCCGGGACGATGAGGTGCGGCACCAGGTTTCCACTGCTGAGGCACTTACCAATGCACCGGATCAGGACGGTACTTATTTCAAAGTGCCAAAAGTGCTCAAAAAGTGAGCATGTGTCCGGAAAACCTGCACCGAAGCATCATCTGCCTCACCCCCTCCGTTTTTGCTTGAAATGACCAGCGTCCGAATTTAAGTTTTAACCAATAGTGGCTTTCGTTCCGGAATACTTCGGAGTCGGCCATTCACACAAAAAATATGCAATCGATCATCTCTGTCAGGAATCTGTCCAAAATCTATTACATGGGCGTCAACGTTGTCAATGCGCTGCAAAGAATTGACCTGGACATTTACAAAAACGAATACGTGGCGCTGATGGGAGCTTCCGGTTCCGGAAAATCAACCTTGATGAACCTCATCGGCTGCCTGGATACCCCGACTTCCGGTCAATATTTTCTGAAAGGAAATGATGTCAGTAAAATGATCGATGCGGAGCTGGCTGAAATCAGGAACAAGGAAATTGGTTTCGTCTTCCAGACCTTTAATCTTTTGCCCAGGTTGTCCGCTCAGGAGAATGTAGCCCTGCCACTGGTCTATGCCGGTTTGAACAAAGCCGAGCGCATGGAAAAAGCGGCACACGTACTGGAGCAAGTCGGTCTGTCCGATCGTATCGACCACAAACCCAACGAACTTTCCGGAGGCCAGCGCCAAAGGGTAGCCGTTGCCCGGGCATTGATCAACGACCCTTCCATTATCCTTGCCGATGAGCCTACCGGTAACCTCGATTCCAAAACTTCCCACGAAATCATCGGTTTGTTCGAGGAAATTCACGCCGCCGGGAATACCATCATTCTCGTTACCCACGAGCCGGATATTGCGGAGTTTGCTCACCGGGTCGTCCGCTTGAAAGACGGACTCATCGAATCGGATGAAGTAAACCCAAACCCGGCTTCTGCGTTACAGTTATCCTGATCAACCAGAGGCTGCCGGGTGTCCTGTTGGAAATGATTCATTTCTCAATCGGCTTTTCAGCAGAC
>JBFIJS010000613.1:0-3213 GCA_041600595.1 Saprospiraceae bacterium
ACTTGAAAATCAGGTCGGGCCAGAACATCGGCCCGCTGCCGAACCATAGGGGTGTGTTGTTCAGCATTTCCTTAAGAGTTTTTGACAGGCTATTTTGCCATTTACTCCCTTTCAAAAACTAAATAATTTTTTGACCGTTTGGATGATTGTTGATTGAAAGCATGGAAATCAATGATTGTCAGGTAATCCTTTTTTTGGCTGCCTGAGATCCATTTAACTTTGTAATCCGATCTTGTAACCTCGGCAGGAACAGGAAAAAAGCGCTGCTTAGGTTTGGCAAAAGAATAAAGAATAATATGTCTGATACTGAATTCATAAATCCCATCGATAAAGACAAAATAGCGGAATCGCCACACAATCTGCCTTATGCCCACACCGTAGGGGGGGCGGTTATTAAACCGATAGACAAAGGCCGGGTAAAAGGCCTGGCGGTCACGGCCATGTACGAGCAGACCGATATGCAACTCGATCAGATCCGGCAACAGATCGAATTATTGGCCGTGCAGGCAAAGGCTATTCAAAAAAGGGTAGAAATATCGGAAAGAATTTACCGCTGCCAGATGAATTTCAAGCCATTGATTAATCATACCTACCACCTGTACCGCCGGGAAAACGAAGAAGAAATTTTATCAATGGTCGGGCCCGATGAGTGGGGTAGGGCGAATACACTTACCTTTGTGGCCACTGTAAAGCTGCTGTCCGATCATACCTGGGAGATTTTGCGGAGCGAGGAATAATCTTCTCCTGCGTTTTCCGTCCTGCCTGAAGCTGGGGCGGATTTGTTTTTGGTAAAAAAGACACCGGCCAGTCTGCGGCGCACCAATGCAAATCATCAATGTACAATAGCATGCGGCACAATTTAATCCTGGTTTTACTGTTACTGGCTCCTTTTACAACGGACAGTGTGGTCGAATGGCTGAGTCCCGTAGAACACGATTTTGGCGAGCTGAAACTCAACGTTCCGGCAACGGCGGAATTTCGGTTCAAAAACACCTCAGCTGAACCCCTGGTCATCGACAACGTCCGTTCTACCTGTGGATGTACCGCCTCCAACTGGGATGATGCTGCCATCGGACCCGGTGAGGAGGGGTCTATAAAAATTGAGTTTGACGCCCGGAAACCCGGGTTCTTCTACAAAAAAATCACGGTCTTTTTCAGTAACCAACGCAAAGCCGAGAAACTCTCGATCACCGGCTTTGTCGAATGAATCTGCCTTTTTATCCTTTCCCGTCTTTTTAACTTTCTTTTTGAACTATATTTGCCGCTTTCTAAAAGCTAATGGGATAATCCTGAGGGGTTTTGTAATGAAACGAAAGCCTGCAATTACTCAGACCTTTACTCTAAAACTCGAAACTTTCTACAATGGCAATTCTGATATTTTTACTGGTCGCTTATCTCCTTTTTTGTATCACCATGATGAAGCTGTTTGAAAAAGCAGGGGAAGCAGGGTGGAAGGCACTGGTGCCCGGATTGAACTTTATCGTCATGTGTAAATTAGTGGGCAGGAGCAGTGCACACGCTGCCTGGCTGCTGGTGCCGATTGTCAACATTTTCATATTTGTGGGGCTATGTGTGGACATGGTTCGTTCGTTTGGCAGGTATGATTTTATCGACAGTGCTTTGGCGGTCATCTATCCGGCCATTATTTTTTTCCAGATAGGTAAAGACAAAAACGCCAAATACCTGGGACCGACGCTGAAAATGGAGCAGGAGTTTTTTGAAAAATTGGAGACAGCCAGAAAAGAGGGTAACACCCGTGAGCTTAAAAAACTACAACGCACGAACCCGTACCATAAGAACCCCGCCCGGGAATGGGCAGAGGCGATCATTTTTGCTGTTTTTGCCGCAGCTTTTATTCGCATGTTCCTGATTGAAGCTTACACCATCCCGACTTCCTCCATGGAGGGTTCGCTGAAAGTTGGGGACTTTCTCTTCGTGAGCAAAGCCCATTACGGAATCAGGACGCCAAAAACTGTGCTCATGCTGCCCCTGCTGCACAACCGGATACCCGGTATGAATGCCGAGAGTTATATCTCTGAACCCAACCTTCCTTTCTACCGCCTGCCCGCCATTGACGAGATTGAACGCTATGATCCTGTCGTTTTCAATTTCCCGGAGGGGGATAGTGTCTACGTTTTTCCGGAACGGACCTGGAGTATCAATGATTACCGGAGAGGTGCCGTTTCACAGCAACGTATGCGGGAAATCAAGACCGGTAAGGCAGAGTTGGTGGTTCGTCCGGTGGATAAAAAAGACCATTACATCAAACGCTGCATTGGCTTGCCCGGCGACAGTTTGCAGGTCATCAACCGGCAAGTATATATCGATGGAGAGCCGGCAGAAAACCCTTCTAAAATGCAGTTCCTGACGCGGGTCATTTCCCAAAATGGTATCAACCCGGAAAAGCTCGACGAAATGGGCGTCAACCTGGCCGAAAGCTATCCGCAGCAGGGCATTTATTTTCTCAATGAAGAACAACGGGAAGCAATAAAATCATGGGGTCCGGACATCTCAGTCGAGGTGCTGACGCCTCCCAATTCCAACCCGAACCACTTGTTTCCTCACAACCCCGCCATCACCAAAGGCTGGACGGTCGACAACTACGGGCCGGTTTACATTCCTAAAAAAGGAGCCACAGTAGAACTCAACACCGATAACATCGATCTGTACCATCGCATCATCAGTGTGTACGAAGGCAATGAGTTGCAGGTCAAAGACGGCAAAATATATATCAATGGTGAGGAAGCCAACTCCTATACTTTTCAAATGGATTATTACTGGATGATGGGGGATAACCGACACAATTCGGAAGACAGCCGGGTGTGGGGTTTTGTACCTTTCGACCATGTGGTTGGCAAGCCGTTGTTCATCTGGTTTTCTACGAAAAACGGAAATATCTTTAACGGCATCAATTGGGACCGCTTGTTTTCCTCCGCTAATAAAATGTAAAGCTCATCCGGAGCGCATTTTTTCTCTTTGAGTACTGTGTAACAAAAGTTTCTTTAAAAATTCACTGATTCATGTGGGCCGGAAATTTCACCTTATCATTGACGCCGCCCCTTAAAATCCCTTGAGGAGCACTTCCGGCTGTTGCAAAAAGAACAACTTCCCCTGCTCCGCATTTCATAAATAAATTTCTGTTACAGTGTATTGAGGAAGAAATCCCGAATTTCCCAACAAGAAAATTCGGGATTTCTTTTTCTGGTCAATCAG
>JBFIJS010000614.1:0-3202 GCA_041600595.1 Saprospiraceae bacterium
GGGATGTGAATCCCTCAATAAAATTTCAAAACACAGAAAAAGTCTATACTTCTTTTAATAACCATCCTCACGTTTGCCTCTTGCAGCGATCTGGTCGATGGACTGAACGAAAATCCAAACAGCCCTACCACCGCCACCTACCAGTACATCCTGACGGGAACGGAAGTGGGCAATATCGTGCTGCAAACTGGCGAGACAGCCCGCAAAGCCGGCATTTTCTGTGGCTACTATACGGGCATTGACCGGCAGCACCTCGGTTTCAGCGAGTACGGCGTAACGACAAGCGATTTCAACGCCGAATGGAACAATGTCTATGTTGATGTGGTGGCCAATGCCCTGGCGACCGAAGTCCAGGCGGCGGAGGAAGGCATCGAAGGTGTGACCAAAGGCATCACCCAGGTCGTCCGGGCTATGGCATTAGGTACGGCGGCCTCGCTGTGGGGCGATATCCCCTTCGATGAGGCCGGGCAACCCGACCTCGGAAATCCGGTTTTTGAAGGCCAAAACGCCGTGTACGGAAAGCTGCAATCGCTGCTCAACGAAGCCATTGCCAATCTGGCGGTCGGCTCGGGAAGGCCTGCCAGCAACTCGGATATTTATTTCGATGGCAACCCCGCCGCCTGGACGGAAGTGGCCCACACGTTGAAGGCCCGCTACTACATGCATACGAAGGAATACGCCCTGGCCTACGCCGAAGCCCAACAAGGCATCAGCTCGGCCGATAACAGCCTGATGGGCCCACACGGGACGGCTACCGAAAATTCCAATTTGAACTATACCTTTTTTGCGGTGGAAGTGAGGCAGTCCGATTTGGTCACCTCCGATTTCATGGCCAGCCTTGTTGCGCCGGATGCAACAAGCAGCCCGGATATTACCAACTACCGGGGCAATGCCAAGACCAACGAAACGGGACGCTATCATTACCTTTTTCAAATCACTTCCTTCGGTACGCAGCCCAATATCAACAGCAATGCTTTTGCTGCGCAAACGGCTCCTGCGCCCATCGTCACTTTTGAGGAAAACATGTTGATTCTGGCCGAGGCCGGCTTTCGTTCGGCGGGTTTTGCCAAAGGGCTGGAGCACCTGAACGAATACCGGGCCTACCTCGCCGCCGGCGGCTACATGACCAATGCCGCACCTGCCGACCTGCAATACGATGCCTACGTGACGGCTGATTTTGAAAACGGCGGCATGGAAAACCTGGATGGTGTCAGCGCCGATAATGCCCTGCTGCGGGAAATTCTGGAGGAGCGTTATGTCACTTTTTTTGGTCAAATCGAGGGTTTCAATGATACTCGCCGAACCATGAACGAGGCGGCAGTACGGGTGCCAGTGGTACCGAATACCGGTTCGCAACTGCCCGAGCGCTTCCTTTATCCGACCAGTGAAATCGATCGGAACCCAAACGTACCGAAGCCGGTGCCGAATTTTTTCGACCCAACTCCGGTCAACCAATAAGCCGGCATGAAAATGAAAAATAATTGTTTAAAAATCCTTTCCTGTCTTTGTCTTTTTCTGGCGTTGCAAAACCCGGCCCAAGCACAGCAGGACACGCTGCGGGTGCTCTTCGTGGGAAATAGTTTCACCTATTTCTACAACCTCCCGCAGATGGTAGCAGCGATGGCGCAGACGCAAAAAGTGCCCATTGTGACCCGCCAATCTACGGTCGGTGGCTCCAATCTGGAACAGCACTGGAAGGGCGAAAAAGGCACGGTCACCATGCCGTTGCTCGATAATGGCAACTGGGATTACGTGGTGCTGAACAACCACAGCATGAGTGCCA
The DNA here is from genome assembly GCA_041600595.1 of Saprospiraceae bacterium. Taxonomy (GTDB): domain Bacteria; phylum Bacteroidota; class Bacteroidia; order Chitinophagales; family Saprospiraceae; genus UBA6168. The sequence continues at coordinate 1,784 of JBFIJS010000614.1, forward strand.
TCGAGACGCCGGAAAGTTTCATGGAATACGGCCGCAAGTTTGCGGAGCGCATCAAAGCGAAAGGTGCCAAGCCGGTTTTTATGATGACCTGGGCCTACCAATCCAACCCGCTGATGCAGGAAAAAATCACGGAAATGTACCGGAAGCTGGCTGCCGAAACCGGGTCGGATTATGTACCCTGCGGCCCCCTCTTCGCAGCAGCCCGGCACTGGCGGCCCGACCTGGAGTTGTTTGCCGACGACAAACACCCGTCTGCGAATGGCACGTACTTACTCGCACTGGCTTTTTATAAATATTTTGCTGAAAAAACGGTCATGGACATCCCCGAACGGCTGACCACCAAGGATATATTTGGGGAAAAACTCTACCTCGTTTTCATGGCGAAGGAGAACGCATCGTTTCTCCAGCAACTGGTCGAGGAGTTTGATTTCAAAAAATAGCGAAGCCCTGAATCATGGTGGTTTTGAAAATCACTATGTTTTGAGTCCTAACATTTTGACAAAAAAATAAAATAATCATGCAACAGCTTTTCAAAATATCATCGCTATCCGCAGTGTTCATGCTGCTGGTACTGGCTATTTCTTCCTGTAAAAAAGATAAGGACGATGGTTTTCCCATCACCAATGACTTGCGGGTATTGAAAGTGAACATTGGCGGCCAGGCGGCAACTACCGGGGCCACCGATGTTTCCGTCATTACCGATATCGAACTGGTTTTTTCTCACAGTCTGAACACATCGGCCATGGAAAATGCGCTGAGCATTACGCCCGCTGTCACCTACACGGTCAGCTATGCAAGCGACAATTCGTTTGCCACCATCAGCTTCGATCCGCCGCTGGATTACGACACGGATTACACCATTAGTTTGCCACAAGGCACTTATGGCACTGGTGGGCAATCCAGCACAGCGGACTTTGTTTTCAACTTTAAAACCCAACCGTTTACGGCGCCCGGCGTCACGCTTTCGAGCAACGAGCCGGCCTTTTTTGAGGGGGAAATGGTCACCGTCACCGCTACATTGGCATTCCCGATTTTACAGGATGTGACCGTGGATTTGGCGTTCAGCGGCTCGGCCGAGGAAGGCACGGACTACACGGCCAGTGGCAGCACGCTGATCATCCCGGCGGGAAGTTCCTCCGCCTCTATTGAACTGACAGCCCTTAACGACGGGGACGACGAAGGTGCGGAAACCATCGTCATCACCATTGTTAATCTGGTAAACGCTGTGGAAAACCAGCCTCAAGTGCTGACCCTGACGCTGGGCGACCAGCCGCCCTCGATCCAGTTCAAAGGCGTCATGTCGCTCAAAATCGGTGGCACCTCCACTAATGGTCGGGCCATCCATCTGCAAGTGTTGGAAGATATTGCCGACCTCAGCGTGTTCGGCGTCGGTATTGCCAATAATGGTGGCGGCTCGGA
>JBFIJS010000615.1:0-3197 GCA_041600595.1 Saprospiraceae bacterium
CCTGGCCAATGCCTCAATGCTCGACCAGCAACCGGCTTACAGTTGGCTGAACTGGCTGGCTGCCGCTGTTTTTATCGGCTTGCTGGTGTATCAGCACACACTGGTAAAACCCAATGACCTGAGCAAAGTCAACCTGGCTTTTTTCACCACCAACGGACTGGCCAGCCTGATCTTTGGCACACTGCTGATCCTTGATATGTATTGGTAATTCCCCTCTGAATAGTTCGCACGGTTTGGAGAAGACAATAAAGGCTCACATCAGGAAATGGATTGACTACAGCGCCTTCGTTGCGCCAACGATCAGGAACCAGGAATCTATCCCCTGATTCGGTTTTTTCAAATTAGCATTGGAAATGTGCCGGAAGCGAGTCCGCAAATGCAGGTCGGTGCCACTGTTGCCCAGGGTTTGCTTGAGTCCAAAGGTAAAATTATCGGAAAAAATAAATCCTTTGGCCTGTTTGGGCGTCTCGGCCGTTATGTAATGCGGACCAGAACCGATCGCCCCGATCAGTGCCGTTTTATCGGAAAGATTCAGCCGGTATTCCAGGCCCAGGTTGGCGCCAAATTCAATCTCGTGATCCCTTTCCGGAGAAAACAACACCCATACCAGTTGCGGCTCAAGATAAATGAACAGGTCGTCTTTTCTGCCTTTCATTAAATTAGCGAAATTGAAGTAAAACAGGAATTGATAAGGCTTGTATTTAAAACCGTCCTGTAGTTTTTCATGGATGATGGGAATGCCCAGATGGATACCAACTGACCGGTCGGATTGGGCCGTCAGCTGGATGCAGAAGAGCATCAAAAAAGCGAAACAATAAATACGCATAGTCTTTGGTCGTCTTAACAGAGAGCTGTACTTATTTGAAATGGATTTTTGTATAAATAATTGATTATCAAATTTTATTTAAGCAAAAAACGTCCTTTCGAATAAGGTCAGGTTTAAAGTTTTCTTTTTTTCCTACGGGCCGGTAACCCAACTCAGCAGAGAAGATCCTGGCGACCAGACCAAATGGTTTTCCCCGGGACTCCGGATATGCCCGGGTAGTGGCTTTTAGGTCAACAGAATTGCTCACTTTAACGAGATCTAAACGTTTATTCATCGAATAATAAAGAGCCTGGTTGCAAAGTAGCCGGTTTTAAAAAAGTCTTGATACATGGAACTCCTGTTTTTCACTATTTCTCTGTTGGCCTATTTTATTTTGCACAGTTTGCTGGCAAGCAATGTGGTCAAAGCCAGAGCGGAAAAATATTTCAATGCCCAAAGGTACTACCGGCTGGCGTACAATATCGTTGCTTTTGGCTATCTCGCGGTTTTAACCTGGCATTTTCTCCTGATCAACAAAGTAGTGTTACTGGACAATACTTTAATAAAATGGCCGGCCGTACTCCTGCTGCTGGCAGGCTTGGTTTGGGTGGTAAAGGCTCTGCAAGGGTACGATCTGGCTGAGTTTATTGGCACAAGTCAGTTGCAAAAATCAGCAAAAAAAAGTCCTATAGTCCTGAAAACCAATGGTTTAAACTCATTAGTCCGACATCCGCTCTACTTTGGAACCCTGCTCATGGTTTGGGGTGCATTCTTTTTGCTGCCGACAGATGCATCGCTGATCGTTGCCGCCGTCACAACGCTTTACATTTTTATTGGGGCCCATTTGGAAGAACGAAAGCTGGAGCAGCAATTTGGGGAAACATACCGTTTGTATCGCAACCGCGTCCCGATGATCATTCCTTTTCGTTGGAAGAGCCGGGAGAAATGATATTTTTGCGGCCTTAAAACTAACGGGCCTTTAATGAGACAGACGCCAATGCTTCCGGAACTAAAAACCTTGAAATTCAGACTCACAGGAAACAAACGCATATCCGTAGCAGTGTGCCCTACTCCACTCTCTGGATGTTTAGACATTCAGAGACACAAATGCCCGGATTCTACCCCAGATTGTATTAACTATTCACAAAAACAAAGATGAAGAAATTATTCACCTTAGCATTTTTCAGTTTTTCAGTATTACTCTTCGGTCAGGATGCGGATACCACCGTTTACACCGTTCTGGAGGAAATGCCCCGTTTTCCCGGATGCGAAGAGCTGGACACTACCCTGCAAGCCAAAAACCAATGTTCACAAACCAATCTGCTCTTGTTTTTCAACCAAAATATTATTTACCCACCCGAAGCCAGGGAACAAAGTATCACCGGGCAAGTGGTGATTTCTTTTGTCGTGGAAAAAGACGGGATGATTTCCAATCCAAAGGTCTTACGGGATATTGGCGGCGGTTGCGGAATGGAAGCCCTCCGGGTAGCCAATGGCATGAACGGGGCCCTTCGAACGGCGGAAATAGCCTGGCGACCCGGCATGAAAGATGGCGTTCCTGTCCGTACCCGGGTGACGGTCCCGATCAAATTCCGCCTGCAAGATCCGCCCGATTTTATCCTGATTGATTTCCGGGATACCGTTTACACAGTGGTTGATGATTCCCTGGAATTCGATGGCGGCCACGCAGCCCTGGAAAACTTTGTCAACAAGAAATTTCAAACGCCACGCGGTTATCAGGATAGTTGTCACGTCGGCAGTATGGATATTACCATCCTTTCCCGGCCCGACGGTTACGTCAGGGTCATCGATATTGTGGATTACTGGAACCTCGGGATCGAATATCAATGGGAAGCCATCCGGGCCTCCACGGCCACCTGGGGACAGTGGAAAGCCGCCACGAACAATGGCCGGGAAGTGCCGTCAGCCTATGATTTTACCATCACTGTTTTGCCGGAAGATTCTCGTTGCCAGCAAGTTGTTTCAAATTATGAAAAAGCAAACCGCCTGGCGGATGAAGGCAGCCGGTTGTACAATGAAGGCCAACAGGAAGAAGGTATCAGCAAGCTGTCCGAGGCCATTAAGCTCTTTCCCCAAAATGCTAATTTTTTGTACCTGCGGGGCCAGGCTTATATGAATATGGAAAGAACCGACGAAGCCTGCGCTGATTTCCGCAAAGTCAGGGAAATTGTCTCGATTGGCTTGGTGGAACAGTTGACGCCACTACTTTGTAAATAGGCTATTCCGGCGAAGCGACAGGTGTCTTTCCCGCAGGTAAAAACTCTTTGCAGGGGAGCATTGCAATTTCAGATCGCCAAATTTAATACACTGTAACAAAAGTTATTTATGAAATGCGGAGCAGAAAAAGTTGTTCTTTTTGCAACAGCGGGAA
>JBFIJS010000616.1:0-3196 GCA_041600595.1 Saprospiraceae bacterium
AATAACAGGAGGGAAAATACCGGGCAGGGAAATACTGGACCGGATGGCTTTCCGAAGATTTCCTTTAAAGTGGGTGGAAGAGGACGTTCGGGTCAGGTTGGTCGAGACACAGAAAAAATTTAAGCCGAGATCGACAATTTCATGATCCTCAAAAGCATGCTGCAACATATCGTCCAGCTTTTTTCCTTTCAGCAGAGAGATCAACGGCAAAATATTGTAATCCGTCAGCGGGGTGGGGTTACTCATAAAATAGCTCCGGCACCTTTCTTCAATTTCCTCCGCACTCCACCCCATTGCAACCAGTCCGGCAACGATGGAGCCAATACTGGTTCCGCCGACCATATCAATGGGAAAACCATATTCCATCAATGCTTTAAAAACGCCGATATGCGCCATTCCTTTGGCTCCACCACCCGACAGAACGAGGCCGATAGCGTGCCCGGTGAGAAACCTGGACAGTCGCTCCATATCTTTTTCTGATCCTTCTCTGAGATGGTGGTGAGTTCTCACGTTCCGGTTTTCCAGCCAGTCGTTTGTGCCTGTGTAGATATTATTTTGCTGGTTAGGATGCAGCAGGATCAGCGTTTTTGCTGCGCTGGTAATTTTTTTGAAGGAATCCAAAAGTTCATCTTCGATCGGACTGGCACGAGGTGTTCCGTTTTCGTGTCCGATCAAAAGGATTTCATCAGCCTGTCGCAGACAGCGTTTGGTCCACTCGGTCGACCTGTAATCCGCTTCGTAAATGACGTAGTCGTTCAATGCCTCTTGTTCATCGAGCCAGGAAGACAACCGGTGATACTGATCCATGTTGTCGTGACAAGCGTGGGCGATGTCGGGTTGTTTGAGAAGCTGACCTACCTTGTCGGCCGACAGCCGAATGGACTGTCCGTAGCGGTTCATTTTTTCACACAACATTTTGGCAAATCCGGCAATATCCACCTGATCGGAAATAGGTATGAGCGCCACGTTTGAAACTTTGTAGGCATTGCGGTCTGAGGTATTTCGTTGTTTGAGCCTTTCAATGATAAGCCGGGTAATGTTCATGACCATGGTGGGATACCGGGCGATCATTTCTTCAAAAGTATCTTTGGAAATTTCTACCAACACGCTGTCGCGAACGGCAACAATACTGGCCGACCGTTTCTCACCGGTGAAAATGGCCATTTCACCGACTGTCTCACCACGGGTTATTTCTCCGATCAATTTTTCTGCCTTGTCTTTCAATGTCATGAGCACCTGCAACCGGCCACTGATTAGAATAAACAGGCTGTTGCCCTGGTCTCCCTGATGAAAAAGGTGCTGATTGCCGGGGAGTACTCTCCATTCCAGATACGGTAAAATAGACTGGAACATGGTGTCGTCCATTTCACCAAATAGTTTTGGGAGAATATTCCTGAGTCGTTTTAGCTGTAAATCCTGACGGGATTTTTCAAGCTGGTTCTGCATAGTAAGGTAGTCTTTACGGAAAATTGAAAATGGCTGTTTTTTGATTATTAATTGGCAGGGTAGAAGGCGTTTACTGTTATTGTGAAAGAAAAAAGTAAAGGTAAAAAACGAGATTAGAATTTTGGTGAGTCGCCGATACTATTCGAAGCTGGCTGTTTTTATTGTGAGACGTGAATTATCTTTGGTGCATGAAAGATTTGTTGCCCGGAAAATTTAAAAATATTAAAGTGCCGGCGCTGTTGCAGGATGCCTTGCAGCGCCGTGAAAAACTGCTCCCGGATTCCACCCCGAAGGCGGCGGCGCAATTGCCTCTGCCGGGTACACCTTTTGATCATTACCAGAGGAATAAGCTCATCCAGTTGCTGGATTTTAACCGGTATGTGGGTGGGCGGTCAGTGCTTGAGGTCGGATGTGGAATTGGTGACCTGCTCAAAGAAATGAGCCGGTACGGACCGAAAGAATTGTACGGTGTGGATGGTTCGCAGGACGCGCTTGATTTTGCCAATAAATACCTGGAGGGCGTGGAAGTCGACCTGACACTCGCCGATGCACGGGAGTTACCGTTTCCGGATAAGTCTTTTGATGTGGTCATGGTCATGTTTGAGTTACAACATATCGAAGACGACCACTCCGTGCAACAAGTCGTTGATGAAGTCGCCCGGGTTGCCCGGCAATGGATCATTCTGGTGGAAGAGACCGCACCAACTCCATACCAGCTTGATAATTTGGTGCGGCGGCCGGTTAATTACTACCGGGATGCCTTCAAGAAGGCCAATGAAAAAACGGAAGTGCTGCGGGATACCAAAGATCGCCAGTATCACCTGCGGAAATACGACTATCTGCACGTGAAAGCAAGCCGGTACATTTTCACTGGGGCTGGCAATCCCTGGCATTGGATCAGGTGGGTTTTTAGTCCGTTGCTTTATTTAATGGGATTCCCTTCTTCCTATATGAAAATGCCGACTTCGGCGGCCGATCTGCCCAATTCTAAAGTGGCCCTTACCATGCAGAAATGGTCGCTGCCTTTTACGGAGAGCCTGGATAATATCTACCGGTCAAACGACGGGATAACGGTCATGTGGTTCGAGCGGGAGCAGTTGTTCCGGCGGGGATAGAAAACGGCATCCGGCCTTTTTCCGGAGTTTTTTTTTAGGAAAACTAACCGCTTCCGAAATGTCCATACCCGGGAATAGCAGGAGCATTTCTCTCCAACTCGTTAATTATCTGAATGTTTAATGCAATAGGCCAACATAGCGAATCCATTACGCAGTCAAAATATTTAGATTAAAACAGCTAAAAAACTTTAACTACATTAGCCGCTGATTTAACAAAATGACTAACCGACATGCGGCACTTACCCTTACTGATATTACTGTCTTGCCTGACACCTTTCTATGCTATTTCACAGGAACTATCACTTAGCTATTATTTGCCGGGTACCACCTATGATACGGCTGTACCGACCCCTGCTTCCGTCTTTGGCCACGAGGTAGGGGAGTGGCACCTCAGTCACGACAAGCTGCTGATGTACTACGAAAAACTGGCAGCGGCTTCAGACAGAATCACCCTGCACGAGTATGGGCGTTCACACGAAAACAGGCCTCTGCTTTACCTGTTGATCACTTCAGTTGAAAACCATAAGAATATAAAAACCATTCAGGATCAGCACCTTAGTCTGTGTGATCCCACCAAATCTGCGGGCTTGAAGATCGCTGAAATGCCACTGGTTATTTACCAGGGATTCAGCATC
>JBFIJS010000617.1:0-3194 GCA_041600595.1 Saprospiraceae bacterium
CGATATCCCCATCGGCATCTACCGGTACAGCGTGGATGCCTGGACAGAGCCTCATCTTTACAACATGGACGGCCAGTCCGGAGCACCGCCCGATCCGTTTTCGGACATCGGCCAAAACTGGGGATTTCCGACCTACAATTGGGAGGAAATGGCCCGGGATGGATTTCAGTGGTGACAAAACCGGCTCCGTCAGTTGTCGCGCTATTTTGATGCTTTTCGCATTGATCACATCCTCGGGTTTTTCCGCATCTGGCAAATACCTTTGGAGCAGGTCGAGGGCACTTTTGGGTTTTTTAACGCCGCTATCCCCATTCATCGCATGGAGTTCAGCGAGAAGGAGATTCCTTTCGTGTACGATCGCTTGTGCCGCCCGTACATTACGCCACAGTTGTTAAACGAAAACTTTGGGGAAGAGGCAGCGCACGTAGCCACGCATTTTTTAATTAAAGACAATTTTGGAAATTATACCTTCCGGGAAGCATTCGATACCCAGCGGAAAGTCGAGGCTTACTTCAAACAACCGGAGCATCACGGGAAGGCGCATTTAAAAGCCGGTCTGTTCAAATTGTTGAGCAACGTCTTGTTTTTTGAAGTGCCCGGCTCCGATGGTCAGCAATTTCACCCCCGGATCGATTTCCCGCAAACCTCTTCTTTTAAGGCGCTGGGCAGCGACATGCAGCGCCGTTTGAATGAACTGTACCTGGATTATTTTTATCACCGGCAGGAAGAGTTCTGGAAAGAACAGGCTATGAAAAAACTGCCGGCTATCAAGGAAGCAACCAACATGCTCATTTGTGGTGAGGACCTCGGTATGGTGCCGGACTGTGTGCCCGGCGTCATGAAAGACCTGGGCATACTGACCCTGGAGATCCAGCGGATGTCGAAAAACCCGAAAACGGAATTTTTACAACCTGTCGATATTCCTTATCTGAGCGTTTGCAGCCCCTCTACGCACGATATGTCACCCATTCGCTTATGGTGGGAGGAAATGGAGTTGGACCAGCGGCAGCGATTTTACTGGCACGAACTCCGGCAAATGGGTGAACCACCGTTTTTCTGCGAACCCTATGTTGCGGAACTGATCTTGCGTCAACATCTCCAGTGGGATTGTCTCTGGGCTGTGTTTGCCCTACAGGATATCCTGGCCCTGGATGGCCAGCTGCGAAGAGAGGACCCCCGGACGGAGCGAATCAACATACCCGCAGTTACCCAGCATTACTGGCAATACCGGATGCATCTCACATTGGATGAACTGATGGCTGCCGATAGTTTGAACCAACAGTTTTCCGGAATGATCGCCGCTTCGGGAAGAAGTTAATAACCGGAACGGTCGGGAAATGGCCGGTGATGAAGTTGGTGAGCCATTGCTTATTTTCGGTAAATTGAACTGGCCGGCTGTGCAATAAATTATTCAATATTTTCAAAATACAAATCACAAACCAATAGCAATGATGAAAAATTTCTTAACCATTTTGGTGTTTACCTGTATTTGTTTTTCCTGTATAAACGAATCTGGTGAAACTACAACCAACAATATGGACTATCCAAAAATAAAAGTTACTTATCCCGAAACGGCCATGGGAGAGGTAAAAGACAATTATTTCGGCTCCGAAGTAGCCGACCCCTACCGGTGGCTTGAGGACGATAACGCCGAGGATACCAAAGCGTGGGTCAAAGAGCAAAATGCGACCACCTTCGGATACCTTGAGCAGATTCCGTTCCGGCAGGCGGTGCGCGACCGAAACGAGGAACTATTTAACTACCCCAAATTTTCTGCTCCTTTCCGGGTAGGGGAGTATTACTTTTTTTCCAAAAATGATGGCCTGCAAAACCAGGCAGTCACCTATCGCCAAAAGGGACTGGATGGGGAACCGGAAGTATTTATCGACCCCAATAAACTCTCTGCCGATGGCACCACGGCTATCGGGATCATTGGCGTTTCAAAAGACAATAAATACATCGCCGTGAGCCGGAATGATGCCGGGTCCGACTGGCAGAAAATCCTGGTGTACGAGGTGGCGACCATGAAAAAACTGGACGATGAACTCGAATGGGTGAAGTTTAGCGGAGCTTCTTTCTGGAAGGATGGCTTTTTTTACTCCCGGTATCCGGCCCCGAAGGAAGGAGATGAACTGAAGGGCAACAATACCATGCACTCGGTTTATTACCACAAAATCGGCGATCCGCAAAGCAAAGACAAACTCATTTTTGAAGACAAAGAAAACCCGGCGTATTATCATTTTGGTTATGTCACGGAGGATGAAAACTACTTTGTCATGTTCCAGCAACCCGGCACAGACGGATACAAGACCATGTATAAGGATTTAACCAAGGATGGTCCTTTTGTCACGCTGTTTGACGGGTATTCCAATAAAAGCTCTGTCGTGCACAATCTGGGCAGCAAGTTCCTGGTACTGACGAATATTGATGCACCCAATTACCGTTTGATCGAAGTGGATATTCTTAATCCGGCCAAAGAGAACTGGAAGGAAATTATTCCGGAAAGCGAAAATCTGTTGCAAGGGTGCAATACCGGTGGGGGCAAGCTGTTTGCCAACTACCTGGAAAAAGCCACCGACCGCATTTACCAAATGAACTACGACGGGTCGGATAAAAAGGAAATCAATCTGCCGGGACTCGGATCGGCGGGCGCTCCCGGTGGCCGGGAAGAATACACGACCTTGTTCTATTCATTTACCTCGTTCCTTTATCCGCCAACGATATTCAAATATGATGTGGAAACGGGAGAGTCTTCCTTATTCCAGCAAACATCCTTAAAATTTGATCCAGGCGAATACGTGGAAAGGCAGGTGACCTACCAAAGCAAAGATGGTACGCCGGTGACCATGTTCGTGGTTCATAAAGAAGGACTGGAAATGAATGGCGACAACCCCTGTTTGCTGTATGCCTACGGTGGATTCAATGTCAGTCTGACGCCCTCTTTCAGCACGGCCCGGGTGTTGTTGCTGGAAAATGGCGGCGTTTTCGCCATGCCCAATCTGAGGGGAGGAGGCGAATACGGGGAAGAATGGCACCAGGCCGGGATGTTGATGAACAAACAAAACGTATTCGATGATTACATTGCCGCCGCTGAGTACCTCATCAAAGAAGGTTTCACCAAAAAAGAAAAACTGGCTATTCAGGGTGGCTCCAACGGTGGCCTTTTAGTCGGTGCTGCCATGACCCAGCGCCCG
>JBFIJS010000618.1:0-3183 GCA_041600595.1 Saprospiraceae bacterium
AAAATGGTAGCCAACCCAGGTAAAATGGTTGATTTCATCGGCTGTTTGCATGAAGCCGATATCATTGAGTTCAAGTTCGGGCGAGCGCCAGGTCACACCGGTTTGAAACTTCAGCAACTGCCCTTTCGGCCCCTGCTGACCGCCGTATTTTGCCAGCGACACCGTGCCACCGTGGCCCGTCAGCGAGGTGCGGTTGGGATCGACGGAAACATAATCCGCATCCGGGCGCTGAAACAGATGTACGAAGGACGTTTGCGTATTGGCGATGGCTTCAGGTGTGCCCTCCACCCTGCTGAAAAGCCCTTTAAACTGGAAGTTCCAGGTTCGGTTTTTCCAGAAATGCTGAAAATCGACACCTCCGGAATAAGCATTTTTGTGCAAAAAATCCCCCAGACCATCCTGCCGGTTGACGGCCGTTAATACCCCTCCGATGACCGTTTCGCCCTCGTCGATGTCTTTTTGCAAACGGCCCACGAAATAGTTGGTTTGTGGCTCCACCAGTTCCTGCCGTCGGTTGCCTTCCCGTTCGATCGTGGCCCTTTCTTCCTGGGTGACGGTTTCCAGAATGCCGATCGACCAGCCTTTTTTGGTTTTGCCGCTAAATTTGGCGGCACCGAGGATGGAGGTATTGGCAGGTACGCTGGCATATTCTTTATTGCCCAGTCGCGGGTAACCATGCGGAGCTCCGCCAATGCGCCGGGACTAAAACAACAAATCCTGGTCGTAATCACCACCGGCATCCGAGCCGGTCAGTTGGTATTCAAATATGTTGCGGCTCTCCACGAAGAAGGGCCGTCTTTCTGTAAAGAAATTTTGAAAACCATCCAGCCGAACCGCCGACGGGTCAGCTTCAACCTGTCCAAAATCAGGATTGATGGAAAGGTCGAGGATCAGATCGGAAGTCACGGCTATTTTCGCATCCAGGCCACCGGAAATGCTGCTGTCAGTACCATCCAGAAAAGGGTTTCCTTCTTCTTTCTGGAAAGTTTCCGTTTGCGCCAGCACATAAGGTTGAATTTCAATCTGCCGCTGGGGTGGCACATTTTTCAGTCCGTGCAATTCCCCAAAACGACTCACCCACCCTTCCCCGGTCTGGGGAATATGCTGCCAGGTGGAGCGCTCCTCTTTCCGGAACAACCGCCGCATGACCTGCAGTCCCCACACGTGGTTTTCGTTTTCACCATCGTACCGCAACTGGCTGAAAGGGATTTTGGTTTCTGCCGTCCAACCTTCTTCATCCACATGGGTTTTGGCGTACCAGATGGGGTTGAAACTGGTATCCCATTGGCCGCCATTATTGGAAACGAATTCATCGTTCCGCACCCCGGAAGCCGAGAGGGTAAAAGAGAAAGCCGTCCGCAAATCGTGGTAACTGTCAATATTAACCTCCACCCAGTCACCGGGAAATTCATCCCTTCGCCCCATGCGCTTTTCTATTTTGTCGGGTTCGCTGTCAAAGCACCGGAATCCAAAGTAGAGAAATTTATCGTCGTACATGACCTTAAACTGGGTACGCTGAGACGGCTCGGCCCCCTGATTGGGGCGGTTTTGTGTAAAATCGGAAGTCCAGGGTACCAGGTCCCAGGCTGGTTCATCTGGGATGCCATCCAGCTCTATTTCTTTTCCTTCCAGCCTTTGGGTAAAATATTGTCGCTTCTGCACAGGTGGGTCAGGTTGGTGGGCCAGGACAAAGAGTTGGCAGCACAGCAGCGCCAGGAACAGGCAGGTACATTTTTTCATACTTCTAAAAATAAACAATAAACCCGGAGAAATAACCGGCACGCACCGGATTACCGGCAGCGCTGCCTCCGCAGGAATATATCCTCTCCACGCCTATCTACTCATTTTGTGCAACGGTAGTGGGCTTTACTTTTTATCCAGGTTTAACTTAACAGTCGGGTTATGAATTTAATCTTGTGTTTACTGGCAAACTGGGGTCGTTTTGGAAAAAAAAAGATATGCTTTGATTGGTCAGTGACGAACTATCTATAAGCGCTGCTTTCTGATAGCTAACACCAAAGCTTAAAAGACATGATTTGCTACTCTTGGTTGCAGGTTACCACTTTTTACGCAGAAGCCTGCCTGACCTAACCAGCGCCGGCCCCGGAAAAGCCGTGAAAGCAAAAAGCCGGCCCATTCGGGATAAAGGCTCACCTCAACTCAAATCCAGCCTCCAGCACATCCACTGAATTGCCGCCCACGAACACCCTGAAGGCACCGGCTTCTGCCCGGTAGCTCATGTCCTGGGTGTAAAAACGAAGGTCGTCGCTGGTCAACGTGAACCTGACTGGCCGGACTTCGCCCGGTTGCAGGAATATTTTTTTGAAACCCTTTAGTTCCTTCACCGGCCGGGTTACACTGCCGACCAGATCCCGGGTGTACAATTGGACCGTTTCCTCTCCGGCATACTTTCCGGTGTTGGTGACCATTACTTCTATTTCGAGAGTTTCCCCGAACCCGATCGATGGACGGTTCAGGCTCAGATTGCTGTATTGGAAGGTCGTATAACTGAGTCCGTAGCCAAACGGATAAAGCGGCGTATGGGGTGCATCAATGTACTTGGAGGTGTATTTATCATTGGCATTGAAAGGCCTGCCGGTATTTTTCATGGCATAATGGATGGGAATCTGACCGACATTGCGGGGAAAGGTAACCGTTAATTTACCCGCAGGGTTATAATCTCCAAACAGCACATCAGCAATTGCCGGACCGGCCATTGTACCCAGATGCCAGGCATTCACGATCGCCGGAATATTTTCATCCATCCAGCCAATCGTCAGCGGGCGGCCGGCCATGACCACGGCCACTACCGGTTTGCCGGTGGCCTGTACCGCTTCGAGCAAAGCCTGCTGAGCACCCGGCAGCCCCAGTTCTGTTCGGCTGGCAGCCTCTCCGTTCTGACGGTAGTTTTCCCCCACGGCCATGATCACGACATCGGCTTGCCGGGCTACAGCCAGCGCCGAAGCAAATCCACTGCGGTCGTTTCCTTCGGTAGAACAGCCTTCGGCAAACAGGACATTCGCTCCCGGAACAGCTTCCTGCAAGGCAGTCCGCAACGTCACCACTTTGGCAGCATCGCCCGCAGCGTGCCACGAGCCCTGAATATCCTCCTGGTTGTCGCCCAGTGGCCCGATGAGGGCAATCGTTTGCTTAGTTTTTGCCAGTGGCAGCAGCGGCGTCCCA
>JBFIJS010000619.1:0-3181 GCA_041600595.1 Saprospiraceae bacterium
CAACCCACCCTGGGACGGCGGATTCGTCTGGGAAGTTGACCAGCAGGTGCGCCCGTGGGTAGGTGTTGCCTGCGAAGGGGATGGTGCCAGTCTTTGGTGGCCCAATAAAGATCACCTCTCCGACGAACCCGACAGCATGTCCATCCGTGTGGCTGTACCGAACGGACTGACCTGTGTGGCCAATGGCAATCTCCGGGAAAAGAAACCTTTCCATTCCGGATACACCCTCTGGGATTGGTTTGTTTCTTACCCGATCAACAACTACAATGTCAGCATTAATATTGGTCATTTCGCCAATTTCAAGGACACCTACATTGCCGAGGACGGCGATTCCCTCGAGCTGGATTATTATGTGCTGGATTATAATTTAGCGAAAGCAAAAAAACATTTTGAACAGGTAAAACCCATGCTTGCCTGTTATGAAAAATATTTTGGCAAATATCCATTTTGGAATGATGGTTACGCACTCGTAGAAACCCCTTATCTCGGCATGGAGCACCAAAGTGCCATTGCTTACGGCAACAATTATATGCGGGGTTACAGAGGCGGGATGATACCCAGGGACATGAACTGGGATTTTCTCATCATTCATGAAAGTGGCCACGAATATTTTGGTAATTCCGTCAGCACCAAAGACCACTGTGATATGTGGATTCACGAGGCCTTTACCACCTATATGGAAGCGTTGTACGTGGAGTGCATGTACAGCTATAAAGATGCTGTACGTTACCTGGAGGAGCAACGCGGATTTATCCGGAACCTGGAACCGATCGTGGGGCCCAGAGACGTGAACTGGGATAACTGGACAGGGAGCGACCACTATTTTAAAGGTTCCTGGATGCTGCACACTTTTCGCAACATGATCGACGATGACGAAAAGTGGTTTAAATTCTTAAGAGATTATTACGAACATTTCGCAATGTCGACTACCTCGACTGATGAATTCCTGACCTTTGTCAATGATTACTTCCAAAAGGACTACTCCAGGTTTTTCCATCAGTATTTATACTATCCCGGCTTGCCCCGACTGGGTTACAAGTTGAAACAAAAAGGAAAAAAGCTTTCCGTGAAATACACCTGGTTTGCCAATGTCGATGGGTTCGATATGCCGGTTAAGGTGGGTAGGAAAGGTCAATATGAGATGATTTATCCCGTTGCCGGAAAAACCAGGGAAATTACTTTTGACAATATGACCAAAGCAGAATTTACCATCGCCTACGAGTATTTTTATGTAAAAAAGGCCAATTTATAAAAAGGCTGACCCAGGCGGATATTTTTCCTGAAATGCGAAGCAGGTGCCGGTTGGCTCCTGCTTCGCATTTTTTTTTATGGCCACTTTCCGGCAGGTAAAAAAATGATTTATGTGGCAAGACTCACTTCTATTTACAGGAGAAAATAACCAATGGCATACTCTTTAATCATTTCCAGGAGCCTCCTGTATTTATTTCCCCACGGTTTCCAAAATCCCTTTCCAGTTGCTTTTCCTGAACGCCACCAATATCCAGATAATCACCACAATCAGGGCACTCATTCCCAAGGACTTTATGGTGTAAGAAACCCCCTCCACAATGGAGCCGCCGGTCGAACTCAGCTGGTAAACGCCCAGGTCGGACCGATTGAATAAGTCGGCCAGAAAGATAAAGATCTTAAAGACTGTAAAAGCATAAAACAAAAACGTCCCAACTAACAGGGCGATTAATTTTTGCTTCCACCCAATAGGTGTGATCAGGATGAGACTGATGAGAAACAGGACAAAACTGGTGAACAGGCGATGCAGATAAAGGTCGTATTCCTGCGCCTTCAAATCAACCTTGGAAGCACCTTGCTGACGTGCCGCCTGTTGCGCTTCTTCGATGATTTTTTTGCTGGTAAATACCGCCCGAATGGTATAAATATCGGACTCGGGTGGTGAATCTCTTTCCAGTTTTAAATACGCTTTGGGAAATATGGCCTGCAGGATGGGTGCCGTGGCTGCCCGGTAAAAGTCATTGGTCCAGGTGGCTACTGTCGTGGCGGAGAACAGCCCGAAAAGCGCAACATAAATGACCAGGAAGCTGCCAAAATACTTGAGGAGGGAAGAATATTTTTTCATGCAATATTGGTTGTTGGCTCCGTATCGACAGGCCTGTTTATTCTTTTGTTCAATGCCCAGTTGGCCCAGATAATCCACAAAAAGACCCCGAGCACCGTAAAAATGACAAATCCTCCCTGTTCGTGTAAGAAATCAAAAACTTCCTGAGAATAATATTTCCCGACCAGGAAAAGCCCTACGATCCTTATAAAATTGAGCACCATCAACGCCAGTGTGCCATACAAGATGCCCGGCCATTTTAGCCGGAAAGCGATCGGAAAGACAATGATGCCACTTAGCATGATAGCCAGTGTTTCCAATCCATCACAACCATTTTTTATACTGATCGCATAAGAGTCACTGCTGATGAGATCGCCTTCAGCAGTTGTTCCCTGTCCCAAAAGATTCAACAGCAGACTACTGATTTTTGCCTGCCCGACGAGTATGGGTTTGCCGATATACTCTATGAAAAATGGGGATAAGTAAATCAGGTAAAAAACGATCATGCTCAATGCAAAACCCAGCAGAAATTTGAGCACGGGCGATTTTTGATTCCAGTATTCCACCAGTCCCGCCATGTTTTTTTGCAAAAATCCTTTTTCTGCTTTTTGCAGAGAAGCTTTTGACTTTGACTGTCCACTCGTTTTTTCGTTTTTCTTTTTGGCCATACCATTTTTTATTTTGGTAAAATTAGAAAGTACGTTTAAATGCAGGTTATTCACAACTGTGGGGCAGCATTCCGATGCTATTTCGGAATGGGTATTTGGGGAAGACATTTGTCAAAACGCAAGGTCGAAGCTGGTGTTTCCTAAATATTGCATAACAAACGTTATTTTCAAAAACTAAAAGTATTGACAGCGCAAGATATGCTTCTCAATGGTTTCAGGGGACAATCAACGAAAAACAAAATTGCCCGGTTGTTTTTGCAGCACCCCTTCCCGGTTCATTTTCAAACGCATCCGAGTCATGATTCACCAAAGGCTTTAACAAAAAAAGATCCCGTTAACAACGCTGCGTTATTAACGGGATCTTTTATGAAGCCAAGTCTTTATTTATTGCCAAATAACCGGACGATGTGAATCAGGTACGCAACGACCGGAATGCTCAGGG
>JBFIJS010000620.1:0-3179 GCA_041600595.1 Saprospiraceae bacterium
CCGGCCAGCCCGAGGTACTCGATCCACCAGATGGTATTCTGGATCAGGTAGTCGGCCAGCAACGGGTTGCGTTGGTTCAGGTCGGGCATGGTTGGCACAAACCAGCCATCGGCAAAAAGGTCGTGGTCGTATTTAGAGGCATAGGGGTCGCGCAGGGTCGTGCGTTTATGATTGGTCTGGGCATACTCAACGGGGTGATTGATCCACGTTGAACCGGGCAGGTCGTTCATCCACCAATGCCCCGATCCGCAGTGGTTCATGATCATGTCCATGATGATTTTAATGCCCTTTGATCGTGCTTTATCTACCAGCTCGCGGTATTCCTCATTGGTGCCGAAGCGGGGGTCTACCCGGTAAAAATCGGTGGTGGAGTAGCCGTGGTAGGAAAACTGAGGCTGGTTGTTTTCCAGCACGGGGTTTAGCCAAATGGCCGTAAAACCCATGTCCGAGAAATAATCGAGGTGGTTGATGATCCCCCGCAAATCGCCGCCGTGGCGCCCGTGTTTGTCCTGACGGTTCATTTTGTCGGGCATACCCTCCATGTTATCATTGGCTGGTTGGCCGTTGGCAAAACGATCGGGGGTAATGAGATACATCACATCGGCATTGTCGTATCCTTTTCTGGCGGCGGCGCCTTGTTCGCGGGAGCGTAAGGTGTAGCTGACGTTATGAGTTATTACATCATCATCATTGACCAGGTGGATGAAAAAGTCACCCGGTCTGGCTGTAGATTCAATATTCAGGTAAACGAACAGGTAGTTATTATTTTCAACCAGGACTGTTCGTTCAATGGAAACGCCGGGGTAGTTGATGGCCGGTCTCAGATCGGCCAGGTTGTCACCATAGAGCATGATTTGCAAGCCAGCATTGTTCATGCCTGTCCACCAAAATGGTGGTTCGATTCGCTCAACGTTGGTTTGGGCCAGGGCGAAAAGAGGTAGCAGACAAATAAAAAAGGTGAGCTTCTTCATCGTTGTTTTGCAGATTTTAATGGAAGAAAGTAGTGATACAGGGTGAAATATAGGAACATCAACCGAAGTTAGCTAATCCATCCGAAATTTGGGGAAGGATAGGGGTGACCGATCTTTTTTTCGGGGTCTAAAAAGAGGTCGAATGGATAAGGCATGCGCACCTTTTTACCATCGTATTGTTTATTATTGCGAAGTGAATATCCATTTTACCACCAGTTTTGAATTAAATAATCTAAAAAGTTAAACGATGAAAAATCTGATCAAACCAACGTTACTATTCATTTTTTTAGCACTTACGGCTACCACCTTCTCCCAGACTGATTCCCCTTCTGTTCTGGAACTGGAAAATGCCGCTGCGGCGGCCATCAAGAAAGAAGCTGCCGTGAAAAAAGAGTACGAGAAGGCTAAAAAGAAAGCCGATAAGGCCGAGAAAAAAATGAAATCAGCGGAGAAAAAAGCCAAACAGTTCTCCAGCAAAGCGACTAAAGAAACGGCCAAATCTTCCAGCATGCGGGCCGAAGGGCTCGAAAAAGGGGACGCCAAGGCTCTTGAAAAAGGAGAAAAAGCCGGCGATAAAGGAGACAAAATGGCGGGCAAATCCAGAAAAGCATTTGACAAAGCTGACAAGGCCAAAAAAAAGGCGGAGAAAGCCATGCGGGATATGGAGAAACTGGAAAAGAAATGGCAGGACGCCAAAGAAATGAAAGAAAAAGCCATGGCCGCTCTACAGGCTGCCAAAGAATAAGCGAACAGCTAAAGATGGATGTTGGCAGCCCCGATGATTTTGGGGCTGCCATTTTTTTCTACCAAGCGGTCAAAAGGTTTTCCATGTGAAGTAGTCACGATAAAAACTGTCAGATTAAGTCGTGACTACTTCATGTAATGGGAGAGGAAACGTTCTCCTGTGTAAATGTCCCCTTTGATGTAGCTTACCAACTTTTATATCGCCGGGTATATACTGGTGCAGAACTGCTTGCTTTATCAGCGTGATTCATTAAATTATCTGCTGTTCAATTTCTGCAAAGCTGCACCGTACCGATAGCTAAGTTCTTTTTCTTGTGCTATCATCTCATTCCACTCTATTGCGAGGACAATCACGCTTTCTTCAATCAGTTCCCGGCGGTGTATTTCCCTTGAACTTAAAATATCGATAATTCTGTTAATTGTTTTTAATACCCGTGCTTGTTGTTCATAAACTGAAAACAAAATTTGTGACTCGGCAAATATGATTCGATTAGAAATTCTTTCTTCCTTAGCGACAGTCCATGCTATACTGTGTAAATCACCTTGTTTAACGCCTTTAGGTGCCACTCCACTAATTTCAAAATAATCCTTTTCCATAAAAGTGATTATTAACGAATCTTGTAATGCTGCTTCTTGTATTTTTTCAAGTACAGAGATATGATAAGGAATAAGGCTGTCGATAAAGACCTGATTATTGCTTATTTCCGTAATGATATTTTCCATCATTCTGTCGGTCTCCTGCTGATCATTATAATTGCTTTTCCACTCGTTGATAAAAAGAGCGAGTAGTACACTCAACACGATCAACGCAGCTTCAAGAAGTATTTTTTTCCAACTTAATTTCTCATTCATTTTTTGCATTTATTATTCAGAGTGCTCCTTTCCAAAGCACTAAAACTACCACTCATTCCTACTCACTCCTGCAGACGTTTTCTGATTTTAGACAGGTCTTTATGAGTAAAACCTTGTTCTTCTAATACCTGCAGATTTTTTAAAAAATCAACTTTAAATGTACTGTCGCCATCTGGTAAATCCTTTAATTCGAGATAGATCTTTTCCGCTTTTTTATATTTTCCCTGAAATAACAACGCAGGTGCCAAATAGCTTTTTATCCACATTATTTCACTGTTGATTTCGATGCCCCGGCTGGCAGCTTGCTCTGCTTTATTGAATTGACCATCGTATAAGTAATACCAACTTAAATTGCCGTGGGCTTCTGCCGCATAGGTCCGAAGTTGTGCATTGTCCGGATAGTTCGCCAGAGCAGGCTCCAGTATTTTTACTATTTCTTCCTGGGCACTGACGATTAGTTGAATGTCGGATTCAATCTGGGTCTTTTCTTCAAACGGGACACATTTGTTGATTTCCCGCTGCACCAGCAGGTCTTCCTGTGTAAGGTTGATAAAATAGGACTCAAAATAGTTGATCTCCCCTTGTAACCGCTGGAATTGAGGTATTTCCGGA
>JBFIJS010000621.1:0-3167 GCA_041600595.1 Saprospiraceae bacterium
CGTCCCGATGCATCGGGACGACGCCGCCCCTTAGAAACCTTTGGAGGGCCGAGCAGAATGATGCAAAAGGCTTGAGTGATTCTCCGGCCCGCATTTTAGGGTAATTTTTTTGCCCGTTGCGTAACATGAGTATATTATTGTAAAACCACCTTTTCCACCTGCCGGCTTTTTCCACTCTCCAGCACGATAAAATAAATGCCCCTGTTTAGGGCACCAACGGCCAATGTTAGCTCGCCGGGCACCATCAATGTCTGCTCCAATTGAACCGTGCCCTGCGGGCTCAGGATGCTGATTTTACCCGACTGGAAATTTTCGCCGGCTACCGTCAGGAAAAGCTGATCCGAAACAGGGTTTCTCACAACTGTAAAGAGCGGTGTTCTTGCCACTTCATTGGTGGAAACGGCTTCACAGACCGAACTGTTCAACAAGCCGCTACGCAATGTGTTCAACGTCGCCAACATCCGTATCTTTTGACCGTTAGTAAACATCCCCATACAGTCATCGTTGGTGTAAAACATATAGTTCATAAACACATCCGGCATGCTGCAGGAAATCGCGGGGTGCGCCGGGCATTCACCGATGTAGGTTTCACAGGTCTCCGGGGTGTCACCTACAAAGTCATCACCGCAACAATCCGTGATACTGGGCCCCCAGGGGTGTTCCAGGTTCAGATAATGGCCTACTTCGTGGGTTAGCGTTCGCCCCAGGTGATAGGGCGGGTTGACATTAATATTTCCAAATTGAAGGTAGTTGATTTCTATCCCATCCTCTGCCGCCGGCCCCTCTCCGGGAAACGAGGCTATGCCACCAATACCGCCGGCAAATTTGGCTACCCAGATATTGAGGTAGCGGGCAGTATCCCAGGCGCCCTGGCCGCCCTGATTGGAATAATGAATAGCTGTTGTGCCTCCGATACCTACCGGGTTGTTGGTAAATTTCCGGGTAATGCCGGAAGTCGGGTTGCCGTTTGGGTCTATCCGGGCCAGGCAGAATTCCAGTTCCACATCGGCAATTAGTGGTTGAAAGACAGCGGGGATGGTGGGCGTTTCAACATTCAACGACCGGAAGTCCTGATTGAGAATGGCCAGCTGCGAGGCGATTTGTTCATCCGAAATATTTTGCTCACCGGAGTTCCAGAGCACGTGTACCACTACGGGAATAGTCACGGTTGATCTGGTTCCGATGCGTTCGCTGTTTTCTGCTATCCATTTCTGCAAGATTTGCTCACGTTGAGCATGTGCCAGTTCCCAGGCGGGGTTATCCACCCGATCTGCGCCTGTCACGCCGCACCTGTTTTGGGAAAAAGCAGCCGACAGCCAAAACGAAAACAACAACGATATGAGCATCGGTTTCATGGAAAAATGATGTTTTTCAACAAAAAAATATAAACGTGTGGCCGCTGATCAGTTCTAGGTTTCATTGCCTGAAAATCAACTGATTCAACACCAGCAATACCAAGGAGAACGGCAAAGGGAGTGCCACCCGGCATCCCGTTTAAGTTGGTTGTTTTCGTCGTATTGACCCGCTGGTAATACTTAAAAAATCTGCCGCGCTATCAGGTTGACCACCGAAACAATCAATGCCAAAGCCAATGCCCACCAGAAATTCTGGATTTTCAGACCTTTCAAAAAATAGTCGGCCACCATCAGCACTATAGCGTCAACTACCAGCGAAAACGCCCCGATGGTGAGCAGAATGATCGGGTAGGTCAAAAAGCTCAGAATGTTTCCGAGGCTCCAGTTTAGAATACCGAGCACTAATCCGATTATGATCGCCCGGAAAAAGTCACTGACTTCTACGCCTCTGAGGAGCTGAGCACCTATCCAGACGGCTACTGCATTTACTAAGATTGTTAGAATCATTTTCAAAAGAATTTGGTGATTGCCTATGATAGCTTTTGTGAGTTATAAAACCATTTTCAACAGACCAACCATTGCTAATTAAGGAATCGATAGTTCATCTCCATTAATCCTTAACCTGGTTCCAGGTATTATTTGTCCGGTCAACGTCGGCCATTCTTTGTGAACTATCAATTTCAACTTTTCTCAGGTCTTTGAATTTTTTGTCCAGGATTATTTCATAAGTAGGATGTGTCCAATTCCAGTCGGGAAGCAGTTTCATCGGGTCGCCAAATTTATCTATTTTTTTCTCGCCCCGCATAATGGATAATGGAATAGTAAAACGTTCCGTTTTCCCATCCTCATCTGTTACAGACAAATCAATGGGCATGGGCATATGTCCTTTGCGCCGGAGCACCACAACCGATTGTTTACGGTTCAATTTATCAACTTTAACTACCTCATAGTCAATTGTTTTGGTGGTTCCGACAAAATATTCCTTAAACCAGTCCAGCTCCAGTCCCGATTCCCTTTCCATAATGCGGATGAAATCATTGGCGTTGGGGTGTTTGAATTTCCAGGTTTGATAGTATCGCAACATGCCTCTGTCAAATGCCGGTTTGCCCATGATGTATTGCAGTTGCACCAAAAAAACATGCCCTTTAGTGTAAGAGGCGGTTCCGTAAGCTGCACGGTGCAGATAATGGTCGGCATGTGTGGTCAGCGGTTCCTCCAGGCCCGTTTGGGTAAACCGGATATAATTGCTGACTGCATCCAGATGAGGATCGTCGACCGGTTCTCCACCGATCAGTTTTTCTTTTTTCAGAAAATTTTTCACCTCCTCCTCGGCGTACTCTGTAAACCCTTCGTCCATCCAGGGATAAAGACTTTCGTTCGACCCCATCATGCCATAGTACCAGGCGTGCATCAATTCGTGAATAAATGTTCCGAGACCCGCACTGCCAACAAGAAATGTAGCCATCGGGTATTCCATTCCACCATCACCGGCATGTAAAAACGCATAGGACTTGTAAGGATAGGGGCCAAAGTGCTCATTGATAAAATCAAAGGCTCGATCCATTTTGGCGGGCATCGAACTCCATTTTGCCATGGTATCGTCGTCTTTGGCGTCAAACAGAAAATGGAGCGTCAGACCATCTTCTCGTTCTACTTTCAGGTGGCGGTAGTCCGGATCGGCCGACCAGGCAAAGTCATGGACGTTTTCGGCTTTCCATTTCCAGGTAAAAGTATCACCGGGTGCGGGCCGCACGGCAGTTCCCTCGGGCTCGTAACCATAACCAATTTCCGCCGGGTTTTGCAATACGCCAC
>JBFIJS010000622.1:0-3160 GCA_041600595.1 Saprospiraceae bacterium
AAACCAAAACTCGAAATGGACGAAGGTTATATAAAATTTAAAGCGATTTGGACAAAATCAGCAGCCCTGCCGGTAACAGACCTGGCCGGGTTGATCGAATGGCGGCAAGTCATGTACCGCCACTGCCTGATCGGCAGTTATGAAAATGGGATTGGTTATGGGAATATCAGCCAACGGGCCGGGTCCGGCCATTCTTTTCACATCAGTGGCTCGGCTACCGGGTTGATAGAGCAGCTTTCCAATCTGCATTTTTCTACCGTTACCGATTTTGATATGGACAAAAACGAAGTACGGTGCAAGGGGCCGGTTGTGGCCTCTTCCGAATCGATGAGCCATGCGGTTATTTACAAAAGGTGTCCTGAAGTGCAGGCCGTTATCCACGCGCACCACCTTCAGCTGTGGACATACCTGCTGGGAAAGGTGCCGACGACCAGTGATGAAGCGACCTATGGCTCGCCCGAGATGGCCCGCTCCATCATTGAACTGCTGGAAAAAACACAATTGAGGAAAGAAAAAATATTTGTGATGAAAGGCCATCCGGAAGGGGTTTTTGTTTTTGGGGAAACATTGCGGGAAGCCTCGGAATTACTACTGTCGCGGGTGCAAAAGCTACCTTGATACACTCCCGGCGCACGATTTTTTTTAAATATGCTAAAAATAAAATTTCAACTTTTTTTCGCTTTTTTGGCACGTATTAAAAATAATGGCAATGTTTTTGAAATATTACAATCAGATTTAATGTGGTAGTAATGACGGGAGGTTACAGATGACAAAAGTTGTCATATTAAAAGAACATCTCATCCTTAATTTATATTCCAGAGACCGGCATCCCAACAACTGAGATGTCCTGGAAACCGAATTTTTTCGCTTTTTTTCACGAGACTATTTAAGTAGAGTATTGTAACAAATTTTTACCCTGTGCGCTGCAAAATTTGCAGCGCCTATCAGGGTGTTTTTACCCCGGAAACAAAAAGATCCACACACTATTTTATTCCCCTTTATCCCCCAACCCAAGGAACCTTTCACACGATGTGACACTACCGGCAATCATCTTTTGGTGATTGCCTTTTTCTGTTGAATAAAAAATGGTGTTAGCACCCGAAGTGCTAACACCACCCTGCCCGAAGCGTACGAAGGGATCGGACCATTCTGTATCCGACCGTCAGCGTCTTAATCCACAATCATTTCTGCGCGATTCAATTCCTGTTGCTTCATTACCTTTGGCAACGCCCGATATTCGTATTGTTGATTCCTCAATTGGGGTGTAAAACCTGCATCCCTGATCGCATCCTGGATGCCATCGGCAGTGAAGCGGAACCGTGCCCCTGCTGCCGAGACCACATTTTCCTCAATCATAATACTGCCAAAATCATTGGCACCGGCATGCAGGCAGAGCTGTGCGACTTGCTTCCCGACGGTCAGCCAACTGGCCTGGATGTTTGTCACGTTGGGCAGCATGATGCGGCTCATGGCGATCATGCGGATATATTCGTCGCCCGTACAGGTGTTGCGGGCGCGTTTTAGTTTTTTCAAAATGGTGTCTTCGTCCTGGAAGGGCCAGGGAATGAAAGCAATGAAGCCTTTGGCATCGGCAGGCTTGCGCGCCTGCACTTCCCTGATTTTGACTAAATGTTCCATTCGTTCAAGGTTGGTCTCAATGTGCCCGAACATCATCGTGGCCGAAGTAGTGAGGCCAACATTATGTGCCTCATGCATGATGTCGAGCCATTCTTTGGCACCACATTTCCCTGCGGAAATCAGCCGGCGAACCCGGTCGTCCAATATTTCGGCGCCGGCGCCGGGTAAACTATCCAGGCCTGCTTCTTTGAGGGCCTTCAGCACTTCGTAATGGGTCGATTTTTCCAGTTTGGTAATGTGGGCAATCTCTGGTGGTCCGAGTGCGTGGAGTTTCAGGTTGGGGTAGAGGGATTTCAGTTCGCTGAATAATTTGCAATAGTATTCCAGGCCCAGGTCGGGGTGGTGTCCTCCCTGGAGGAGCAACTGCTCGCCACCCAGGGCGAAGGTCTCTTCTATTTTTTGCTTGTATTCCTCAATAGTTGTGATATAGCTTTCCTCGTGCCCGGGCCGGCGGTAGAAGTTGCAGAATTTGCAATTGGCAATACAAACATTGGTGGTATTAGAATTGCGATCGATGATCCACGTAACGACATCGTTCGGTACGTGGTGCTGGCGCAGGAGATTTCCCACGTACATTAGTTCCGCCGTGGCGGCATTTTCAAACAGGAAAACGCCTTCCTCAGCGGAGAGGGGTTCGAGGTTCAGGGCACGTTGTAATAATTGGTCAGTATGCATAAATTGGATATTGGAAAAGTTGCTACGCAACTACAGTTTTTTTCCGGGTAAAAAGGTGCTTGCACTAAAACCTACAGCCGGAAAAGAAATGTCACTATGCGGTAGCATCAAAATACTTATTGGGTAACAAAGATAGACAAATAGGGTTTTTGGGGGTTACAGTCAATGCGGTACTGATCGGCCGGAGAAAGAAAACCGGATAAATAGTTACCATCCCCCATCGAAGTACTTTTTTGGTACGTTGCTTCTGTTGTTTTTTCGGTTGCGTCTTTCTCGTTTCTTTCGTTTCCTTTTCTCTTTTTTTGAAATAACAATTGGTTGGTGAGCCAGCCGGGGGGCAAAGGTACGGCGGGTCAGAGGAGACCACAGTTGGGGCAGGCTTTCGGTCTGGCGGTTGTAGGCCACCCGTTCTTCCTGCTGGCAGAGGGATTCTTTCAGGGCGTCGGCCAGCGGTGTTTTTTCAATAGTGCCGGGTTTGCTGGTACTTTCTATGTAATCGCCCACGATGTCCCAGACGATCGCTCCGGCGAGGTCGTTGTCGAGGATGTACCGGCCTTTGGCGCGGATGCTGTTTTCGTCGTCGAAAGTGACGAAGGTTTTTAGTTTTTTTCCACTCAGATAGGGTGTTTCGGCATGCTGATCCCAGTGATAATGAAACAGGTGCTGGCTGGAGAGGATACTGTAGTAGGGAGGAGCCCCCTTCCCCTCGGGAAACGTCTGGTCGTCGACGGAGCGGTGGGAAGCGGTGTGGATATCAGCTTTTCCTTTAGTCCTCAGGCTTCTGCCAAAGAAGGCGAGGCCGATATTAATCTTTGCCGGCGGCACCCCGTACTTGTCGATCAGGTGC
>JBFIJS010000623.1:0-3159 GCA_041600595.1 Saprospiraceae bacterium
GAGGTTGATCCAAAATTAGAAAATGACATTTTGGAGGGCCTGTAAAATTCGTTCAAAAATATGCAGCGTAAAGTTCCGGAGTAACGGGACCGGCATTGAACCGGCCGTATATACTAATTTCCTGCTTGCCGACGGCTATTCAGAAAATTTGACTGAAATTCCATCGGCCTCACACCTGTCACTTTTTTAAAAACTTTCCGGAAATAATCCGGGTCGCTGAAGCCGGTGCTGAAGGCGATGTCGACGACCGTTTTATTCTGTTCTTTCAACAGGTCTTTGGCTTTTTCGATACGCAGATCCCGGATAATATGATTGGCCGACTGGCCGCAGCCAGCCATCAGTTTGCGGTACAATTGAGGTTTGCTGATGGCGGCCTCACGGCTCAGGTCGTCGACCGAGAACTGGTCGTCGTCAAGGTGGGCATTGATAATACTTTTTACTCGATGCAGGACTTCATTTTCCATTTGCTCCAGGGTTTAGTAAAAGATTCAGCCGTTTTCGGAGATGTCATTGAACGCAAGACAAATCTCCGGGAGAATCCATTTTCCCGCAAAGACAGTTTTCCTCTATTTATATAATTCAGCCTGCGATTCTGTATCTTACAATGCTCACAACACACTGATTTACAATAGTTTTTCTATATTGTCACTTATATAAAATTCACGGCATGAAAAACGCAAAACTCATTCGTTTTCTGGCGGCTTTAACTCCCGAAGAGCTCAAGTCTTTTCAGCTTTTTGCCCAGTCTCCTTACCACAACTCCAATAAGCAGGTGGCCGGTCTCCTGGCCTGTCTGGCAAAATACCACCCGGATTTCGACCACAAACAGCTCAACAAACAATCCGTTTTCCGGAAAATACATGAGAAAGGAAAGCGCTTCCATGAAGGCCGTATGAACCTGCTGATGGCCCGGCTTATGCAGCTGTTAAAGGATTTCCTGGTTTTTGAGGAAGTGAAAAAAAATGCATTCCTTCAACGCAAAGAACGACTGCATGCTTACCGGGCCAGGCGCCTGGATGATGAATACTGGAAGGAGGTAAAAAAACAGGAGGAAACCTTGGAAACCTGGCAGGAGAATGAGAAATATTACCTGGAACAATTGTTTTTAAACCGGGAGATATTCCATCACCCGGCCACCCCAAGACACCAGGTAGGAATGCCGAGCCTGGAAAAATCCCTGGAGTCATTGGATATGTTTTTTTTGTGGGAAAAGTTAAAACTTTCGGTGGCAGCCTTCAACCGGAACCGGATCCTGAAAGAAAAAAACCACATTGAGTTACTACCCGAAATAAAGCTTGTTTTTCAGGAAAAAATCAAAACCAAACCGGCATTGCTTTTTTATCAGGAATTAACAGAACTGCTGCAAAAAAATAAAGATGAAATTTTTCAGCAATTAATTGATAAATACAAAGAAGCTATAAGCTTATTTTCTGATGAAGAAAAAATAAGCAACCTCATTATTTTAATTAATTACGCCGCCCAAAGAATGAGAGTGGGAATAAAAATATTTAACAGACACTCTTTCAATTTGTATGTTCTCGGGCTGGAAAATAAATTACTGCTTGAAGACGGGGCCATCAACGACACCATTTTTACAAATATCACCCTGGCCGCCTGCTTAAACTCCGCATTTGACTGGGCCGATAATTTCATTAATGAATACAAAAACAATATAACCCCTCCCGCAAAAAAACATGCTGCGGCCGCGCTGGCAATGGCTTACCTACATTACTACAAGGCTATCGACCGAAAAAATAACAGCTACTTTAGTGAAGCCATTAATTTTATTAATAACATAAATACGAATGACCCCTTTTACTATTATCGCATTAAATTATTAGGCATGAAAATACACTATGAATACTATCTGCAAAACCCGGAGAACAGTTTTTTTCTGAGCGACTTTTGTAATGCTTTTGAAAGACAATTAAACCGGGATAAAACAATGGGTACCCAAAAAAAATCGGCTTTTATCAATTCTGTCAAAATCTTAAAAAAAATAATTGCTGTCCACGATACACCCGATTTAAATAAAAAGAAAAAAGAAAAAATATTAGATTCTATTATCGCTGAAAATAATCTTTTTGGAAAAGATTGGTTGCTGGAAAAAGCCAGGGAACTGAAAACTGTTCCCTGACTGATCGCTTACCCCTCCATGGTGTCGACGATGATGATCATACTACTCGCCTCCGCTCCACAAACGGTGTAAAAGAAAAAGGAATAATTGCCAGCCGATAATCCCGAAAATGTAAACCGGGAATCAGTTGTTGTATATTCAGCGCTGGTATAACTACCTCGCTTATAATACACCTGGTAGGTTGGTGTAGCGCAACCACAATCGTCCCAATCAAAAGTTATGGAACTGCCGGTCTCTGCCACCACCTGTACATTGGTTGGTTCCGGACAGTCCAGGTGAACGGGCTGAAAGGGCAGATCAAAAGACAATAGCGTGAAAATAGCCGGGAAAAAGAATGACATATTCATGGCTGAAAAAGGTTTGTATGCCCTCGTGCGGATACCATCCGCACAAGGGAGCATGGGTCAAATAAACTGGTCTGGTATTTTGCGGCGTGAAAATCAAATCGCAGTAGCGCTGCCCGGCAGCGGGCCCCGGATACCGTTTGTTTTTCACCTTTTTTATGATCGTTCTCCGGGCGGAGTGACGGAAAGAATTTTTTTTAACTACATTTGACCCATGCCTGTCACCATTCCCTTTTTTGCCGCATTAACTAATGAACTGCCCAGACAAAGACATCATAAAATCCATCCAGGAGAATGAACTTTCCGCTGATTATCAAGCAATTAGATGTTTAAAGAAATGTTACAGACAAGCCGTGGCGGTGATGGGAAAACTGGGTGGGAACCAGATGGCTGATGAGCGGGACTCCGCATTTAACCATGCCATGGCCGAATTTATCATCCAGGTGAGAAAAGGAAAATTCGAGCTGACCGGGGCGGCCAAAATCTGTACCTACCTGACGGAGATAGCCAGGCGAAAATGGCTGGAATTCTCAAGGAAAAACAAACCCGCAGCGCCGGTCCCGGCCCCGGAACCGGAAACGGATACCAACAGCGAACTCAGCGACAACATCAAAGCTGCCCTCGAACTGCTGTCTTTCTCCGACCGGGATATTCTGGTGGCCTTTTATTTTTACGACC
>JBFIJS010000624.1:0-3157 GCA_041600595.1 Saprospiraceae bacterium
GAAACCCCCTGCAACGATACAGACGCATGCCAGTTTCCAACGATCATTCCCAACTTGCCGGCCACATCCAGGCGGCTAAACACTTGCTGCACGGGGTCATGTTCCTCGACCGGGAAGGCAACATTCTTTCCGTCAACAACCAGTTTGCACAGAAACTTGGTTTTGCCCCGGACAATTTTGAACCAAAAACTATTTTTCAGGTAAACCCCCATTTCAACTTTCTGTCCTGGAAAAAGCTCTGGGAGGAGATGTTGGAAAAAGGGCAGGTTTCCCTCGAAACCGAACACCTGACCGCAAACAGTGAAACCATCCCGGTCGGGCTTCAGCTCAAAAAGCTGATGGCTGATGGAAAAACTTATTGTCAGGCCAACCTCAACACAGGACTAACAGAATCGGACGAGGACATCTACCTCGCCAGTTTTTGCCTCGACAACCTGCAGGAGCATATCATCTGGGCCGAACCCGACGGTTCGATCTTTTACGCCAACCGGGCCGTTCGAAAAATGCTTGGCTATACCCAGTCAGCCTTTCTCAATCTGAATCTCACCGATATTTGCCACAGCCTGTCGGCAGAAAACCGGCAGCGTCAGTGGGAAAAACTAAAATCCAAAAAGTGGTTGCAAACGGAAACGTTACTCCTGACAAACACCGGACAACTCATTCCCACAGAGCTCTCCCGGCATCATATGAATTTCCACGGCCGGGAATACGAAGCCATTGTAGCCAAAGACCTGCGGCAACAACGGAAACGGGAGGACCTCATGGTTCTTTCCTTTCACGCTTTGGACCAGGCCTCCGAAATGATTTACTGGCTGGAACCCGATGGCAGATTCTATTATTGCAACGACACCTTTCTGGAAAAAACCGGTTACGAAAAAAGCGACATCGAAAACAAAACCCTGATGGACCTCATGCCCGATGTCACTCCGGAGGTTTTCAACACCAACTGGCAAACCTTGCGCAGCACCCGGTTCATCAATACCGAACGAAACCTTATCTGCAAAAATGGATCAACGATCCCCGTTGAAGGGACGGTCACCCTGATCAAGCTTGGCACGCAAGAATACACCTGCACGACCCTGCGGGACATCACCAAGCATCTCGAACGCCAGGCCAACCTGCAAAAGCTTTACGACGAAAAAGAAGCACTCAACCTCCAGCTCCAGGAGGAAAACATCATTTTGAAGGAAGAAATTGAAATAAAACAAGACCTGAATAACATCATCAGCCGCAGCCCCAATTACAAACCTGTGCTGCGGCAGATCGGGCAGGTGGCCGACACCGACGCCACGGTCCTGATCCTCGGGGAAACCGGTACCGGCAAAGAATTGGTCGCCAATGCCATCTATCGCCTCAGCAGCCGCAGCCAACAACCCTGGGTCAAAGTTAACTGCAGCGCACTCCCCGAAAACCTGATCGAAAGCGAACTGTTCGGGCACGAAAAAGGAGCATTTACCGGCGCTTTCCAGAAAAAAACCGGCCGTTTTGAAACAGCCCACAAAGGCACTATTTTTCTGGATGAAATTGGTGAAATACCCCTCGAACTGCAATCCAAACTCCTCCGGGTTCTGCAGGAAGGCGAATTTCAGCGCCTCGGCGGCACGAGTACCATCCGGGTCGATGTCCGGGTGATCGCCGCCACCAACCGCAAGCTGGAAGAACGGGTCGAACAGGGCCTTTTCCGGGAAGATCTTTATTACCGCCTCAATGTATTTCCCATCTACAACATCCCGCTCCGGGAACGCAAAGACGACATCCCTTTGCTCGTCCGGCATTTTATCGAAAAATACAACCACCGGCTGGGACGGCGGATCGAGGAAATCCCCCAACCGGTGATGAAAGAGTTGATGGAATACGAATACCCGGGCAATGTACGGGAACTGGAAAACCTCATCGAGCGAGCCATCATCCTCTCGCCCGGCAAACAACTCGGCAACCATTTTCAGTTTAAAAAAACAAAAACGGGCCGCAAAAAGACCTTTATCGGTATGGAAGAAATGCAGCGCCGCCATATCCTCGACGCCCTCCGCCGTACGCAAGGAAAAGTAACCGGTAAGGGCGGTGCCGCCGAACTCCTGAAAATGAAAGACAAAACCCTCTACTCCAGAATGAGCAAATTAGGTATTGGAAGAAATGATTTTTTAAAATGAACATTTCCGGCAGGTCTCCCTTCTACTTTTGATACAGGTGACAAAAATCAATTCTAAACATCCACGGATCCAATATTTTCGCATCCATCAGCACTTGACATTAATTTCAGTAATCTATCCTAATTGATTTGATTTGAACACGAAAGTCCAATACCTGACCATTCAAAAGGAACAATTCAATGCGTTGCTGGCCGGACGCACTACACTACCTTTTCTCGTTGTATTCACTGCCGACTGGCTGGGGGAAGGAACCATCATGGACGCCATTGTTGAACAATTGGCCAACGAGTACGCCGGCCGTTTTGGGTTTTTCCGCATCGATATTGACGTTTCCGATGATCTTGCCCGCCAACTGGGTATTCGTCATTACCCGACCATTCTGTTTTTTCAAAACGGCGAAATGCTTCACCGCCTGAGGGGCATGAAGTCCAAAACCATTCTCCGGCAAAAAATCGATGAATTGATCCGGGGTTAAACCGGGTGCAAAATACTCCAGGATTCGGCGCTTACCACCCATTCCGCCCAGCCTGACCTACTGAAGCCTGAGAAATGACCGGGCCTCCCCCAGGGCCAAACCCAATCCCGGTCCCCTTCCACCGGCATTGAACCTACAACGCCGTGTCGCGTTCTATTCAAGTCTATCCTTCAATTTATTATGAATGTACCACCTGCACATACCCCAACAACCACGGATCTCCTGCTTGAAAATGCCGGGGAATTTGTCCGGCAATTATTGCATGACAAACTACCGAGAGCCTATTATTTTCACGACTTAAAATATACCGAACAGGTATATGATGCTGCAAGTCAATTGGCCGAAGTTGCCGGGCTGAAGGAGGAGGATAAAAGAAACTTGCTTTTAGCAGCCCTTTTTTCGGGCACGGGTTACACGGTCAGCTCCGGCCAGCCCGAGGAAAGCAGTA
Organism: Saprospiraceae bacterium; assembly: GCA_041600595.1. GTDB lineage: Bacteria > Bacteroidota > Bacteroidia > Chitinophagales > Saprospiraceae > UBA6168. The sequence goes on from JBFIJS010000624.1 coordinate 3,074, forward strand.
TAGCTATTGCTCAGGAATTTTTATCAGCAAATAATGCCCCCAATGTGGCCGATGTTACAAAAATTCTGGGTAGTAAATTAACCC
>JBFIJS010000625.1:0-3142 GCA_041600595.1 Saprospiraceae bacterium
GCAGATATCATGCAACTGAACGAACTGGCTATTCAGCCCGATCTCTTTTTTTTCCTCAATGTCAGCAACGAAACCTGCTACCACCGCCTCAACAAACGCAATGAACCACAGGAACTGTTTGAGGAAAACCTCGACGGCACCCGAAAAAACTACCTGGCAGCCATTGATTTTCTGAGAAAAAACCGGCAGGAGAACATTGTCGTGATCGACGGGAACGGAACAGTAGAGCAGACGGTAAAACAGATGGTTGACGCACTCCAGCAACTGGTATCATCTTAATAGATCGGAGAATCGCGGAACAGACCATTGCAAAAGTGATGGAATCCGGCAATGAAGCCCGTAAAGCACCCTTTATTGGCAATTTTGCACCGTTTGCCTGAAATTTGTCTGTTCCGTTCTTCAACCAAATTCACTACCTTCGCGTTTTCTGTATCCATGACTGCTAAAATATTCCATATCATCCTCGCATTATCTGTCTTTTTCAGTACGACAGGTATCCTGATGGGCAAGCATTTTTGTAAACAGGAAATGCTGCCAACTGAGGTCGTAGCCAATCCAAAAAGCTGCTGCCAGGGAAAAGACACCTGCGGCATGAAGGAAGGCGGTTGCGAAAAAGACTGCTGTTCCCACGAATTCGAGTACTTCCACTCCGACCAGGACAAACTGGTACAAACTTTCGAGCTACCCACACTCCACCAACCGTCGCTGGTCGATGCGATATTGCTGTCATTTGACATTGAGATTCCTTCCTTTGATCACAACACCCTGCGTTTTCAGGCTTACCGACCGCCCATTGTGCAACGAAACATACCGGTGTTGTTGCAGACCTTCCTGATCTGATTAGTTCAAAACGATGGCTTTGTTATAGCCTTTCCATCCCGAAAAGGATGTGTCCCGTCGTTCGGGCAGAAATTTCCTGTTTTACAACAACAGGCTTTGCCCATACGACCAGCTGATTCTCCTGACGGATCATCTTTCAAATAAAAAGGCAACGATCCGGCCCGGTCCGGTCAAATGTTGCCTCACAAACTAATCAAGAAGCCGTGCTCAACGCAACCATCAGGTTTTTTCTCGAAAATAAGTTAGCAGCCTGGCTGCTGCTACTCACCTTTGTCGGCTGGGGTATCGTCACGGCACCCTTCGACTTTGGGGTGGATTGGCTCCCGCGCGACCCGGTAGCCGTTGATGCCATTCCTGACATTGGTGAAAACCAACAGATCGTTTTTACCCGCTGGATGGGCCGTTCGCCCCAGGATGTCGAAGACCAGGTCACCTACCCCCTGACCACTACCCTGCTCGGCATTCCCGGTGTAAAAAGTATTCGCAGCAACTCCATGTTCGGGTTTTCAAGCATCTATCTCATTTTTAACGACGACGTGGAGTTTTACTGGAGTCGTTCCAGGATTTTAGAAAAACTCAACTCACTGCCGGCCAACCTCCTGCCCGACGGAGTGCAGCCAACCCTCGGCCCGGACGCCACGGCGCTTGGCCAGATTTTCTGGTACACACTGGAAGGCAGGGATGAAAACGGCCAACCCACCGGCGGCTGGGATCCGCACGAATTGCGAAGTATCCAGGACTTTTACGTCCGGTTTGGGCTTTCGGCCGCAGAGGGTGTATCGGAAGTTGCTTCCATTGGCGGTTTTGTCAAAGAATACCAGGTAGATGTTGACCCCGGCGCCATGCGGGCCAACCGCATTTCCCTCGAACAGGTCATGCAGGCGATCAAAAGCAGCAATATTGACGTGGGGGCACAAACCATTGAGATCAACCTCGCCGAATATTTTGTCCGCGGACTGGGATATGTCAAAAAAATAGAAGACATCGAAAACAGCGTCGTCACCGTCAACGACAATGTGCCCATCCGCATCCGGGACGTTGCAAAGGTCAGTCTGGGTCCTGCCACCCGACGCGGCATTCTGGATAAATCAGGTACCGAAGCGGTCGGCGGGGTGGTCGTGGCCCGCTACGGAGCGAACCCCCTGCTGGTAATTCAGGAAGTCAAGAAAAAAATAGCCGAACTGGCCCCCGGCCTGCCGGCCAAAACTTTATCCGACGGTACTGTATCCCGGGTTACGATTGTCCCCTTCTACGACCGTACCCAACTCATTAACGAGACCATCGGCACCTTGCAGGAAGCCCTGACGCTGGAAATCCTCATCACGGTGATGGTGGTCATATTGATGCTGTTCAACCTGAGATCGTCGCTACTCGTTTCGGGAACCCTGCCCGTTGCGGTGTTGATGTGCTTCATTGCCATGCGTTATCTGGGCGTGGATGCCAATATTGTCGCCTTGTCGGGTATCGCCATCGCCATTGGCACCATGGTCGACATGGGCATCGTGCTGACCGAAAGCATGGTGCACCGCATCGACAGTGCTCCCCCGGAGGAGGACTTGTTTACCTCCATTTACGAAGCCACGACCGAGGTCGCGTCGGCAGTTATCACGGCCGTATCCACGACCGTCATCAGTTTTTTGCCGGTATTCACCATGGAAGCTTCGGAAGGCAAACTGTTCAAGCCCCTGGCTTTCACCAAAACCTTTGCGCTGGTGTCGGCGATCATTGTAGCGATCACGATCGTACCCCCGTTGGCACATTCCATTTTTACCAAAAAGAAAAAGAACGGAGACACTCAAAACACCGGGCGTGCAAAATTCGGAGAGAACACCTTCAGGTACCTGGGAAATGGTGCGCTGCTGCTCCTTGGCGCCGTTGTAGCCTGGCTCGTAAACGGACTCGTTGGCGGCATTTTAATGCTGATTGCCGCCTTCAATCTGATCGGCGAATTGATCAAATCAACCAGGTACGCCGGGGCATTCGACTGGTTGAAAAACATCCTGTATGCTGCCATTGTAACTTTTCTGCTCACCCGCATCTGGATGCCGCTGGGGGTCAATAAAAGCGTATTTACCAATTTCCTGTTTGTAGGTGGGCTGGCCGCCTTACTGATCGGTTTTTTCTTTTTGGTCATTCGTTTTTACGAAAAAATACTGCGACTGCTGCTGCGGGTGAAATGGCTGTTTCTGCTCTTGGTCGGACTGGTCGTTTATCAGGGGTTTTTGATTTTTAAAAATACCGGAGAGGAATTCATGCCCTCCCTCAATGAAGGGTCCTTCCTGCTGATGCCAACCACTATGCC
>JBFIJS010000626.1:0-3135 GCA_041600595.1 Saprospiraceae bacterium
CTGTTGCCGGATTCTTTGGTCAAACTCCATTTGCTATTTCCGGTTGCGACAAAGAAGGGTAATCCCTCTACAATGTCCCAGGAAACGGAATGTTTTTCATCCGAGTAATACGTGATTTTTTCACGTAAATTGCCCATCGAAGTTTGGCAGGCCCGTTCGTCACATACTGTGGAAGCAACCTGGTTGCCAAGTCCTTCTGAGTGATCCACATTACTTGCCCATTTATAGGGATGGGCAAAGTCGTGACCAAGGATTTGCCAAACTTTTTCGATATTGTTTTTGATTTTTATTTGCTTGTTAACCACCATAAGTAAAATGTTTTAGTTTATGGTGCAAATTTCGGCAGTCCGGGCAGTTTGTCCTTTTCCAATCGGCTCAAATGTTTTTCTATTTAGTTCAATTTGTATTCAGAGGGGGTCAAACCGAAGCTCTTTTTAAATGCTTTATTAAAGGAAGAGGGAGAGCTATATCCGCAATTATAAGCGATATCGGCAATTGTTTTTGACTGCGTATTGAGTAACTGTTTGGCACGTTCTAATTTTTTCGACTGAATATACCTGGCAGGGCTTTGATTATAGACCGATTTAAATTTTCTTTTGAAGGTCGCTTCACTCATATTGCACAAATAAGCGAATTCCTGAATTGTCAGATCGCTGTAGATATTCTTCTCAACAATTTCTCTGAAATTATATTCAAAAGACGAAAACAATGAATTTACGAATGCCTTCACGGAGGTCGAATTCTCAGATTTACTTAATAATATCAGTAGTTCTTTTTGCTTGCTGATGATGAGGTTGTCATCTACAATGGATGGGTTATCAAGCAGGTAGTTCAGGTTTTCAATAAAAAATTTTAAAAGTGTATCAAGGTGTATTTTAGAAACTGTGACCGGGTGAACGAGTGTTTCCAGGGAGAGGTCATTCTCGAAGAATTTTTTTACAATTTCCGGATAGAAAAAGGCTCCGACAACAATAAATGAATCAGTTGGGTTTTCTTCGCCCTGCCCTGAACTTTCGATGAAGTAGTTGTCGCATTTTGCAAGCATTCCATCCCCTTCGGAAAAAGACAAAAGTTGGTTGGGGGTTCTAAAGTTGAAAGAACCTTTGCTTAAAAACATAAAGCAGGCTTCGTCTTCGAAAAATACTTTAGGCGTCCGTTTAAAATCTCCTGTTAATTCGAGCCTTTCGAAAACCACCTTGTTTAGGTATCTTATTTCATCTTTTTTTGCCATCATTGGTTATACTGGTTTTACTTTTTACTACTCTTAAATTAAAGCAAGTACGTAATCAAAATTAAAATGCAAATTAAGATTAAAACATTTACCTAACAGAATTTGATAGTCAATAGATTAGATAGGTAGATTCCGTTTTTTTATTTTCATTAGTCCAATTACTTATTCTTTAAAAATGAACTGGAAAAGCAGGCAGGGAATCGGTCATCCCGGCACCTAAAATTTCCCCAACGGACGCCCATCCCCCCTCAATCTCTGATATTCAGCAATTCAGCTTCCAGGGCTGATTTCACGCTGGTTTCATCCGGGGTAAGTGTTCCGTTCAGCAGGTTCGTTTGCTCATAAGGGTCATTTATCAGATCATACATTTCCTCATTTCCATTGGCGTTGACCGTTAGTTTGTACCGCTCGTTGCGGATGGTCCAGGCGTTGTTATTGCCGTTATCCATTTCGGTGTATTGGTAATTTCTGATGGTGGCAGACTGAGAAAGGAGTGACCGGAAACTTTTGCTGTCATGGATCTGCGACACCGTTATGCCGGCCATTTCCGCTATCGTGGCAAACAGGTCCGTGCCGGTTATCAGGTTGTCGTCGGTACCACGACGCGTGACATCTTTGCCGGCGATGAACATCGGCACATTGATGCCGCCCTGAAACAGCGTGCCTTTTACGGTATTGGCCGAATAGGGCGACTGTGCCGCTTCGTTGGGGGTGCCGTTGTCGCCCAAAAAAATGATGATGGTTTTGTCTCTTTCGCCGGCGGGCATATTTTCCAGCAGTCTGCCAATTTGAAAATCCATGGCCTCGATAGCTGCCATATAATAGGGCGTGGGGTCCGATCCATTAACATATTCCGGCAAATTGCCCTGTTGGTGCATTTGGGCCGGAGGAATATGGAAGGGTGTGTGCGGGGCGTTGTAGGCCAGCCACAAAAACCAGGGTTTGGTTTGTTCATTGATCCAGTCGATAGACAGGTCGGTAAAGGTTTCTGTAATGTATTCGGTTTGCAGGCTGCCGGAGCCGTCCTCGGTAAGTTGCCATTGATAATAATTGTCAACGGCGCCGCGAAAAAGGCCGGCGTAATAGTCGATCCCAAACGATTCGGGGTTGACGGAGGTATTATTTCCGGACAAATGCCACTTGCCAATGAGGGCGGTGGCATAGCTGCCGTTCGTTTCCTCACTGATATATTTTTGCAGGGTGACCTCTGATGCGGCCAATGCATCGCCCGCCCATTTTATGCCTGTTCGATACCCGTATTTACCAGTAATAATGGAAGCCCGGGTGGGGGTGCAGGTCGGATACACCCAAAGATTGTTAAACGTGAGACCGTCATTTCTGATGGCATCTATATGGGGCGTATTGGGTTTGATGCTGCCTTCGGCGTACCCGTTGATGGCGTCTTTTCCCAAATCATCGGCGATGATCAGCAGGATATTTGGCGGTTCCGTTGCTGGTGGGATCAGGTCGTCATTTTCGGAACAGGAAGAGAGCAAGGCGACCAGAACGGTGACCAGAAATCCAAAACGGAAGGGTGCATTTTTCATGTATCAAATTGATTTTATGCGGAGTTTTCTAAAAAGTTTGGCTCTGAAATAAATACAGTGGGATTGGCCAACGGGATTAACGATTCACTTCAGGTGCCCCGCTAATTTGTATGAAATTACAGGGGCACTTGAGGTGATTCCGTAATGCCTCCAGGTTGGGAACGGATTATTGCGGCGTGCCTTTAAAGCAACCGATGTTGTAGGGGAAATCGTAGGTCCAGTGATAATGGTACAGGTCGATCATCTGGCCGTCCCAGAGAACCGGGTGCTGATGTCCGTGGCATTCATCGAGATCGGCCGAAGAGAGCAATTCGCCATCTTCGCCGTATGGGCCGTAAATGCCAAACCCGTCCAGCA
>JBFIJS010000627.1:0-3129 GCA_041600595.1 Saprospiraceae bacterium
CCGCCCCTTAGAACCCCTTTGGGCCGAGCAGTCTCATGCCTCAAAGCGAAGTGAATCCTTCGGTCCACTTGCAGGGAAAAAAATTAAAGCAAATTTAAATTACACGGTATTAAATCGTTTGCAAAAGTTTTAAACCACTATTTTAAACATTTAAAATAATCGAATGGCTCGTGGCAGTCTTCACATTGAAAGAGTGCTTTGCAGGCTGTTGAGCCAAATTGGCTGACCATTTTGGTATTGGTAGACTGGCATTGCGGACATTTCACGATTCGCTCTCCGTCCAGTAAAGCCCGTTTGTCTAAAGACGCTTCAAGAGGCGAAGCAATGCCATAGTCTTCCAATGCTTTTCTGCCTCTTTCGGTGATCCAGTCGGTGGTCCAGGCTGGTGCTAAAATATTTTTAACGGTGCATTTATATCCGGCTTCTTCGATCGCAATTCTTATTTCCATAGCTATCGTGTCCATCGCCGGGCAGCCGGAGTAGGTGGGGGTTATTTTAATTAAAACATTTTTTCCGTCTATGGAAATATCTCTGACAATACCCATGTCCATTATTGAAAGCACGGGTATTTCCGGATCGGAAATATTGGTTAAAATTTCCTCGATTTCTTTTTTATGTGCAACTGTATCAGTCAATGTCTAATGTATTTTATGACACCTTTGAGAATTATTTAATTAAATTAGTCAGCGTCAGTATATTCCCGGAAGGTGTTCGGGGAAAATAAAATTACCAGGCCATATTTGGATAGGCACGCTGCATATATTGTAATTGTGCCAGAATATATCCGAGGTGTTCAGAGTGAACGCCTTTTTTACCACCGGAGTGGGAAAAAATACTTTCGGGAATTTCCAGGGTGGCTTCGGTTAAAAGATCATTTATATTTTTGAAATACAGACCTTTTAATTTATTTAAATCGGCACCGATTCAATTTTCTTTCATTTCTTTTTCCAAATCGGTTTCTTCTGTCAACTCATTTAAATACGGATACAAATAATCGACAGCAGCCTGCATTTTTTCGTGGCTTTCTTCGGTTCCATTGCCGAGGCGTTTGATCCATTCGCTGGAAAAACGGTGATGATATCTTACTTCTTTAATTGATTTATTGGCAATGGCTGCGATCTGTTCATCTTTGCTGTGGCACAATTCCGTCAGCAGCAAAATATGGAATGCATCGAAAAAGTATTGCCGGGTGATAACGTAGGCAAAATCGGTATTGGGTTGTTCCAGCAACAAGGCATTCCGGTGTTCCCGCTCGTAGCGAAGAAAAGCAATATCGTCTTCGGTGGTTTCCCCGCCCTTTAATTCAGCGGCATACTGAAAATAATTTCGAACTTGCCCAAATAAATCTAATGAAATATTGGTGAGGGCAATATCGGTTTCGAGGCTAGGGCCATGGCCGCAAAGTTCACTGAGGCGGTGCCCGAGAATCATGGCGTTGTCGCCGAGCATCAATAAATAATTATAAAGCGAATTATTTTTCATTTTAAATTTTCCATTTTCAATTAATCAAATATGCTTTACCTCATTCGGCATGTCGTAAAAAGTCGGATGCCGGTAGGGTTTATCCGCTGCCGGTTCGAACAATTCGCCACTGTCTTTGGGGTTGGAGGCAATGATTTCTTTGGATGGTACTACCCAGATACTTACCCCTTCTTGCCGGCGGGTATAAACATCACGGGCATTTTCAAGTGCCATTTCGCCATCGGCGGCGTGCAGGCTGCCAACATGGCGATGTTCCAATCCATTTTTACTGCGGATAAATACTTCCCAGATGGGCCATTGTTTGGACATAATTCTTAAATGTTGGGGTTTTAAAGTATGGAGGCGACGATCTATTCTTTTCCGGCACCTCCATACTTTACAACCATTTTGTTAAACTGCTTTTGCCAATTGCTGCTTTTCTTTTTTCTCGGCATAGGCCACCGCAGCATCCCGCACCCATTCGCCGTCGTTCCACGCTTTGACCCGGGCGCTGATGCGCTCCTTGTTGCAGGGTCCGTGACCCTTTACCACCTGCCAGAATTCATCCCAGTCAATTTCCCCGAAGTCGTAGTGACCTCGTTCTTCGTTCCATTTCAGTTTGGGATCGGGAACGGTCAGACCGATGAATTCTGCCTGTGGGACCGTGTTGTCGACCATCTGCTGGCGTAGTTCATCATTGGTTTTGCGCTTAATTTTCCACTTCATGGATTGCTCCGTATGCGTTGATTCAGCATCTGGTGGGCCAAACATCATCAACGACGGCCACCACCAGCGGTTGAGAGCATCCTGAGCCATTTGTTTCTGTACTTCGGTACCGCGGGCCAGTGTCATCATGATTTCGTAGCCCTGGCGCTGGTGAAAGCTCTCTTCTTTGCAAATCCGGACCATGGCTCTGGCGTAGGGCCCGTAGCTGGTCCGGGTGAGCATCACCTGATTGATAATGGCAGCTCCATCAACCAACCAACCAATGGCCCCCATGTCGGCCCAGGTCAGGGTAGGGTAGTTGAAAATGCTGGAATATTTGGCCTTGCCGGAATGCAGCTGTTCGAAGAGCTCGTCCCGGCTGATACCCAACGTTTCGGCAGCGGAATAAAGGTACAGGCCGTGACCTGCTTCGTCCTGGATTTTTGCCAGTAGCGCCACTTTACGACGGAGAGAGGGCGCACGGGTGATCCAGTTGCCTTCCGGCAACATGCCGACAACCTCAGAGTGAGCGTGCTGGCTGATCTGCCGGATGTGGGTTTTACGATAGGCCGCTGGCATCCAATCCTTCGGTTCGATGTTCTCGCCGCGGTCGATGCGGTCCTGGAATTCTTTTTCTAATTGATCGATATTTTTCATAACTATTTTAAAACTTAATTTTTGTGATAATTAGAGAGCTGATTATTTGCAGGTTGGTATTTTCTGTTATTATTCATCAAAATCTACCACCACTTTTTCACTGACCGGGATGGCCTGACAGGTCAGAATATAACCGGCATCGAGTTCGTCCTGTTCGAGCGCATAGCTGACCTGCATCTCTACATTTCCTTCTATCAGTTTTGCCCGGCAGGTAGCGCACACGCCTCCTTTACAGGCAAAAGGAAGATCAGCGGATCGTTGGATAGCGGCGTCGAGGATGTTGTCAGAGGCCTGGGGTAGCTTAAA
>JBFIJS010000628.1:0-3126 GCA_041600595.1 Saprospiraceae bacterium
GCCGAAATATTCACTTCACTTTGCGGCATCAGACTGCCCGGCCCAAAGGGATTTTAATACCAAACATTTTACACAGCCTTTTCACCTCGAATACCCCACTTGCGGCAAATTCCTTTTCTCTCACCCCTTCTTCACCTTAAAAAAATACCGCCGGGCCGCGTCTTTTATTTCGATAAAATAAATCCCGGCGGGCAGGGCTGTTTCCATTGGGAAATGGAAATTATTGGGTCCCTGCCGGACTGTCCCCCGGTAGAGTGGCTGGTTGATTTTCCCGGTGACATCGATCAGTTTGATACTGACCGGTTGGCTGCTGGCTGCGTCAAATCGGAGGTCGAGGTGGTCGGAAAATGGATTGGGGAAGACCTCCACTGCAGTGACGGAGGGTGAAAGTTCGCTGGTGTTGGTGGTTGTTAAGGCAAAATCAAAATAATTAATATTGAAGCCATCCGACTGGGCGTGCGCCTGCATGATGTAATTGCCTGCGTCCAGATAAACCGTGGTCGTGAAGCTCTGCCAGTTTTGCCAGCCTCCGGTGGCCACGTAGTCGATATTCGCCTGCACTGTGTCGTTGAAGGTCACCAGCAGCGAGCCGCCGGCAAAGCCGGCGATCCGGCCGGTCATTTGGTACCAGCCGGTCTGGGTCACCTGTACTTCGTATTTCAGCCAGTCGCCGTTTTCGATAAATCCGACATTGAGGCCACCGCCGATGTCGGTGCAAGGTTCCGTTTGGATGCCGTTCATATCAAAATAAGACTCCGCCTCAATGCGGCCGGGAATGGTCAGCGGGCCACTATTCAGGCCGTTGGCAGCATTAAAAACATAAAAATCGACCAGGGCATCCAGGGCCAGGTCAGTGGCAAATATGTTGCCGCCGGTATAAGAGAGGCTGACCGATTGCTGGGGCTGAACAGCATTATTCAACGATAACACGAGTATGCTTTCATCAAAACCGGCCGTGGTGATCGTCTGCACGAGACCGGGGTTGGCGACGCCGTTTATCCTGACCATAAAATCGCCGGCAGCGGCATTCACGGCCGTTACCCGATCCGACAGGGCCAGGTAAATGGTGTTGCCGTCTTCACTGGTGGCAGCGGCGTAGGGAAGCAATTGGTCGGAGGCATCATTGGTGGGAAAATCCTGTAAGCCCGTGCGATGCGCAAACAACGGGGCGTAATTCGCATCTCCCACATTGATGGGCACCTGCGTCATATCTTTTGGCCACGAATGGGTCAGTTGGCCGGTGGGCAGGTAGTCGCCAAAAAGGATCTCGGCAATGCCCTTGCCCTCGGAGCCGGGGTACCAAACCGCCAGCATGGCGTCGGTGTACGGCAACAAATCCGAGATGATCATGGGCCGCCCCGAGACCAATACGGCGATGGTCGGAATGCCCGCTTCCTTGAGGGTTTTGATCAGTTCCACGTCGGCAGTTTCCAGGTGCAGGGAAGCCCGGTCGCCGGCACTTTCAGCGTAAGGTGTTTTTTCCCCGATCACCACGATGGCGGCATCGACGGGACCATTGAAGTTTCCGTTGGGAGAATAGATGATCTCACTGCTGCCAACCGTCTGCTGGATGCCGGTAAGAATGTCCGTACCTTCGGTAATGTTGCCATTGGCACCTTGCCAGGATATGGTCCAGCCGCCGCACTGGGCACCGAGGTCGGCTGCCAGAGTGCCGGCCACCAGGATGGTTTGATTGTCTTTTTGGAGCGGCAAAATATTATTTTTGGCATTGAGCAAAACGACGGACTCCCGCACGGTCTGCCGGGCCACATCCCGGTGATCCTGGGAGCCAAAAGAAGCTGCGAGGGAGGCATCGGTGAATGGTTCTGCAAAGAGGTTGAGTAAAAACTTTTGCCGCAGTATCCGCCTGACGGCATCGTCGATGCGGGCCATGCTCACCTCCCCGTCCTGCACCAGGCTGATCAAATGGCCGATAAACACTTCGTACCGGTCGGGCACCATCACCATATCGATACCGGCGTTGATCGCAATTTTAATCGCCGTCCGGTAGTCGCCGTCCACCTGATCGACCCCTTTCCAGTCGGAAATGACAAAGCCCTCAAATCCCAGTTCGTCTTTTAAAACATCGGTCAATAAATACCCGTTGCCGTGCAATTTCTGCCCGTTCCAACTACTGTAAGAAGCCATGACCGTCCCTACTTCAGCATCAATGGCATCTTTAAACCCCTCCATGTGAATGTCCCGGAGTTCGGCTTCCGTGGCGATGGTATTGCCCTGATCGATACCATCTGCCGTGCCGCCATCGCCGACGAAATGTTTGGCACAGGCCAAAATGGTTTCGTTGAGGCCCAGGTCGGTGCCTTGCAGTCCTTCCACGGAAGCAGCGGCCATTATTTTTTGGATATCCGGTGTTTCCCCAAAACCTTCATAAGTCCTGCCCCAGCGTTCGTTGCGGGCCACGGCAATGCACGGGGAGAAGGTCCAGTCGATGCCGGTAGCAGCTACTTCTTTGGCCACGATCTGATTGGCGGTACGGATCAGATCGAGGTTCCAGGTGCAGCCCAACCCAATGTTGTGGGGAAAAATGACTGCCCCATACACATTGTTATGTCCGTGCACGGCGTCGATTCCGTAGAGGAGGGGAATGCCCAGATTGCTCTGCAGGGCAATGCTTTGGAAATTATCGTACATGCTGGCCCAGCTGCTCACGGTATTTGGCGAGGGAGCTGATCCGCCTCCACTGAGGATGGAACCAATGCCGTAGGTGGCCAGGTCCTGGATGTCTGTCAGGGCTGTGCGTTCCACTTGTGTCATCTGGCCCACCTTTTCCTGGAGGGTCATCAGCTGCAGAACACTGTCCACTTTTTGGTCAATGGATTGTCCGGTGACATGTAAAAAGGCCAGTAGAAACAGGGAGAGCGATAAAACTTTTTTCATGTAACGAGTATTTTTAAATGGTTTGGCGGGAAGGCGATGGTTACGCGGTCAGCCCGAAAACACAAATAAAACGAATGCGTTTTGATTTCACCGTGATTTTACCAATGGATTGAAGAATTGTCGGGAAGGAAGGTACGACCACAGGCGGCACAAGGGATTTTTGAAAAAAAAGGCCAATTACCACGCCTGTCCAACTTTTGTTTTTAAATCCTGCGGAAACGGCACCCA
>JBFIJS010000629.1:0-3119 GCA_041600595.1 Saprospiraceae bacterium
CCCCCCCCCCCCCGCCCCTTAAAATCCCTTTGGGCCGAGCAGTCTGATGCCTCAAAGCGAGATGGATCCTCCGGCCCACTTGTATGAAAGAAAAATTAAAGAAAATTTAAATTACACGGCATTGAATGAAGAACATTAAAAAAGGGTTGGTGCTTTACGGCGCCAACCCTTTTTCCATTTTTGCGAAAACACTAAAGAGTTTTTCCAAGTTTCTGGCAAAGCAAGTAGTAAAAAACAACCCGCTTCTTCATTTTTGACGTGTATTCTTCACAAACAGCTTTGATAGCGTTGTCCAGTTCTGCGCCAAGAGACATACCCAATTTCTTAACGGCAAAATTGTTGCGGACCCGATCCAGTTCCGAATCATCTGCACAAGAAACCAGAGAAGCATCTTTTAGGTAAATTGAGGGGCCGAGACCCTTTGCGATGTTTTTCAACAAAGTAGCATCGATTGCACTACGTCCCAGACCTTTAAGATCTTTCTCGTAGCCTTCCATTTTTTCATCTAATTTGCTCATAAATAGAATTAGTTTTAGTGAATATTTAAAATCTGCTGAAAGGTAGTAAGTTTTTTTTAAATACGAAGAAATAGCCGTTTTTTATCTAATTGACAGTCACCTGGTTAAGAGCAGCGAGACTCAGGAATACCGCTCATCAACCGAAAATTCTTCGGGATACTTGGCCACACTGTTTTTAAAAAAAGCCATCATGTCCTGCATGACTTTTTCCAGCGATTCTTCCCCGCTGAAGACCGGTCCGAAATAAACAGTCCGATTTTCATAATTGCCTCCCAGGGTTACAATGGGAACCTCGGCTTTTTGGGCAATGTGATAGAAGCCCGTTTTCCATTGTTTGTGGAGCGAGCGGGAACCTTCCGGGGTGATAATCAGGGCGATTTGGTCGTATCTTTTGTAAAGATCTGCCAACATATCTACCTGCTGATTGCCGGTCCCATCCTTTTTCCTGATCCGGTTAATACCGACGCCACCCAATGGCTTAATGAGCAAACTAAACGGGAATTTTGTCCAAAACTTTTTAATGGCTACTTTGATGGGCACACCTAAACTGATCATGCACATGACGCCAAAATAAAAATCCCAATTGGAGGTATGTGGGGAGAAGACAAAAACGCAGCGGAACACTTCCGGAGGAATTGGTTTACCGACGATTTTCCAACCGTGCCATTTGAACAAAAATTTAGCAATACGTTGTTTGAGTTTCATGTCGGTTATGTTCTTTACTGAATGGAAGCACCAAGGTAAAAAGAACTCGGTTTTTACCAACTATGATCATTTTCATTTTATCATTGGGCCTGAAAAAGAGCCGAAAGGCCACGCTACCCTGCCGTATATCACCTACGATTTTTGCTTTATGAATAAAATAGAAGACTTAATCCAGATTTTGGAACTGGAACAGATTGAGGAAAACATCTTCAAAGGAGAAAGCCACAAAACTCCCTGGAAGCGGGTTTACGGCGGACAGGTTCTGGCTCAGTCACTGACTGCCGCCTACCGAACGGTTCCGGCAGACAGATATGTACACTCGATGCACGGCTACTTTATTCTTGCCGGCGACATTGAACGTCCCATCGTTTATAATGTGGAACGTACCCGTGACGGAGGCAGTTTTACTACCCGGCGGATCGGGGCTATCCAGCATGGGCAGGCGATATTTGTGGCGGCTTTTTCTTTTCAACTACAACAGGACGGACTGGATCACCAGATCAATATGCCCAATGTTCCTTCTCCCGACATGCTGGTTTCGGATGAAAAAATCATTGAAAAATATAAAGACCGTTTGCCCGAAACGTACCTGAGAATTCACGAAAACCGGCCCATTGAGTTTCGGCCTGTGGAGCGGATCTCACCGCTTGAACCCAAAAAAAGGAGTCCGTTCCGGCATGTCTGGTTTAAAGCCAAAGGCAAATTGGCCGATGACAAACGGCTGCACCAACAGGTATTGGCTTATGCCTCAGATTACAACCTGCTGACGACCGCTATTTTTCCACATCTGGACAAACAAGGTATCCATGAAAGTTTTTTAGCCAGCCTCGATCATGCCATGTGGTTTCACCGTGACTTTCGTGCCGACGAGTGGCTGTTGTATGCCCTGGACAGTCCCAGTGCTTCCAATTCGAGGGGTTTTACCAGAGGAAATATTTTTACCGAAGACGGAGTGCTGGTAGCCTCCGTGGTGCAGGAAGGTCTGATTCGCAGGAAGAAATGACAAGCAAAAAAACTTGTATAACCCGGAAAAAACAAGACCCTCCATCTGGCGGCAATCGTTGGTGTCGGCTACAAAATGGAGGGTCAATAAGAAAGGAATAAAATCCGGATCAGTCGTTGGTCAAAACGATTTTCCGCACAAATGATTTGTTATTTTGGGAAATCTTCAGGAAATAAGTGCCGGGACCATTTTGGGAAATGTCAATATAGTCGCTGAAATCTCCACTAAACTGGCCCAGGTCATATTCATAGATCCGCCTGCCAACTGAATTGACAACCTGTACAACTGTCGTTCCTTTGGTGGCCAGTTCGAATTGCAATTCATACATGCCAATATTTGAATTCGGGTAAAGTCTCAGATTATTAACGGGTAAATCATTGGCGATCTTCATATCAAAACCTTTTGTGGTCATGTTTTTTGCCTCGGTAGAGGATACTTCCTGCAGTACGACCCTGGCTTGATCGATTCCGACTCTGGGCTCCCGGCCCGACCCATTCCGGTCGTCTTTGGTTGTAAAAGAAATATTGATGTCGGGCTTGAACCCATCGAGATTGAAACTCCTGTCCCCGCAATCACAATTACTGCAATTTTTGGTTTCAGCGTACGATTTGATCAGGGCCGATGCTTTGTTACGTTTTTCATCTCTCAGAAAATCGACGGTAATTTTATCTCCGGGGGCCAGCATGTTTATGGCGATTCCAATGTCGGTCCAGTCATACATTTGGTAGCCATTTATGTAAAGAATCACGTCTCCCTCTTTCAACCCCATTTCTCTGGCGGTTGAATTGGAGACCGTTGTAACCCTGACCCCTTCCTGTCCACTTCCTTTATCCAGTTCAATAATACCGAAAAAAGAGTCTTCGCATTTGTTTTTCTTGACTTTTTCCGCAGTC
>JBFIJS010000630.1:0-3115 GCA_041600595.1 Saprospiraceae bacterium
AACTTGGTATCAGGACCATCCATCATGGCTCACAGCAGAACCACCCCGGTTGTCCTGATTTAATTTTACTTTTGAGACAGCCTCACCCCGTTGGGCCGAGCAGTTGGCTGCCTCAATGATAAGGTGAAATTTCCGGCCCACATGAATCAGTGAAATTTTAAAGAAACTTTTGTTACACAGTATTCAGTAACAAAAGCGACTTAAAACTCTCGCTCATCCTCTTCGAGCAAAGGGCTGATGTAAAGTCTGTTTGGCTCTTTTCGCTGGTTGAAGCGATAATGAAAAGAAAGCAGAATGGTACGGGTTTGCCACAGAAAATTATCCTCCGAGTAGAAAGTTACATCCTCCGAAAAAGTACGGCGGCGGCGGCTGTTGAAGGTATCGTTGACACTGAGGGTCAGTGAGCCTTTGTTTTTCAGGCAGTCCATACCAACGGCCAGGTCCAGGGCAGTGGTGGCCCGGTTGACGCCCTGAGTGGTTGTCCGGGGAGCCGTATAGCTGAGCGTAGCCTGCAAGTGTAGTTTTTTCCAAAAAGTAAATCTTGAGCTGGCCCGGCTGATCATGGAAAAGGAACCTCCCCCCACAAAAATCTCTGCGCCTTCGTGAACAAAACTACCCTCGGAGAGCGAATGGAAAAAGTTCACATCCCCGTTGACCCGCCATCTTGGATTGGGGAAGTAAGCACAAGTGAATTCCAGGCCGTAGTTCCTTTTATAATCGAGGTTTTCCGCCTGAGTGATGGTCACCCCGGGCAGGCCCGAGTCGATCCGTTGCAGGCGTTTGATGACCTGATCGGTGAGCCGGAGATAGGCCACGCTGCTCAGGGATGCCTTTTGCCAGTAGCGAATATAACCCAGCTCGTAGGAATCTGTGTATTCCGGTTGGATATTGGGATTGCCCCGAAAGATGTTTCGACGGTCCCGGATATTGAAGAACGGGTTGAGGTCGCGGTAGGTGGGGCGCTGAATACGGCGGCTGTAACTGATCTGGAAGGCCTGGTTCTCCGAAAGATTGTAGCTGAAAAAAAAGCTGGGGAACAAGTTGGTGTATTTTCGGGGTGTAGTGAGATTGGAAGCCAGCAGCCGGGTCGTCACATCGGAGCGTTCCACCCGTAGACCGGCCTGTAGGGTGAAGGGGTGAAATGTTTTACCAAAATTGACATAACCCCCGTGAATGGTTTCCTGATAGATAAATTCGTTGGTGAAGTTAATGTCCGGGCTTTCCACATTATTGATAATCTCTTTGACGGCGTACGTATTGGAAATCTCCCGGAAGGCACTTTGCCAGCCCGTTTCCAGTTTGGCATTTTTCTTCAGTGGTTGGAAATAATCCAAAAATACGCCGAGCCTTTGGTTCCCTTCTTCGTTTTCGGAAAACTGGAGATAGTCGATGTGGTTGAGGGGCTGGTTTTTTCCGTTGAAATATTGTTCTTCAAAGGTAGAGGCCCGGTTGGTTTTCAGCTCCTCGTACAGCAAGTCCGCAACAAGTTGGTGACCCTTTTTCCCAAAATGTTTTTTGTATATAAAGGAATACAACAGATCCGATGAAATCTCCTTTTCATCTTCCATCCGCCGGGTGATCTGAAAATATTGATCGGGTCGGCCGAGGGCATCCTTATAGGTCAGGTCGGAAGAACTGGAACCGTCGGTACTGCGATAGGCAAAAGATGAGTTGAAAGTATTTTTTTGGTTGGGATGAAAGTCGGCTCCAAACTTGACGAACTGTGGCGTAGCAGCCCGACGGTGGGTGCGGTCCATATTGGAAAAGACGGTACTATCGGAACTGGCCTGGTTGTAAAATCGGTTGCGAAAACTTCCGTTGCCGGGCGTATCGGAATGCCAGCCACCGAGTCCCAGAAAAAAGTTGAACTTATTTTTGTGGTAATTAAAATTACCGGCCAGCCCGGCGTTATGATTGTTTCCAATATGGGCATCCACCGAACCGTTGGTTCCTTTTTCCTGATTCTTTTTCAGAACAATGTTGACGATTCCGGCCATGCCCTCGGCTTCAAAACGGGCCGACGGGTTGGTGATGATCTCTACCCGTTCGATTTGGCTGGCCCGGATCTGGCGCAAGCCAAAAAGGTTTTCATTACTTACCAGAGAAGAAGCCCGGCCATTGAGCAACATGCGGATGTTGCTGTTGCCCCGCAAATTCAGACGTCCCTCATTATCGACAGATATACCGGGCACGTTGCGCAATACATCTTCGGCGGTACCGCCGGCACTGGTCAGGTCTTTTCCGACATTGAAAACCCGCTTGTCCAGCGCCAATACCACCGAACTCCTTTCCGCCCTGATTTCTACTGTGGGTATTTGCTCCAGGTTGATGGACAGACCAATCTCCCCGATATCAATTTTTGAATGTAAAAACGGCAAGGTTGTTCCGTCAAGATAGAAGGGATGATATCCGATGAATTCTGCTTTTATGAAAAAATCCCGTTGGGTGGTTTGCAGGGAAAATGAACCATCCTTGCCTGAGAGGACGCCGGTCAAAGTAAGGCTGTCAGAGCTGGAATACAAGGTGATCGTACTGAATTCCAGCGGTGTTCTTGTCTCACGATCAACTACTTTCCCGGCTATCTCAATAGTGGTCAGTGTTTCAGGTATAAACTCGATGGCGGAAAACCCTTTATCCTGGGCTTGTAAATGCACGAACAGGAAGAACGTCGCAATAAAGCCCGCAGCCTTATTGAGGAGGTTGGTAATCAAGCCTTTATACGTCGTACGATCGATGGTGAGAATTTTTTTAACCTGAAGGGGGGCAAGTTGTAAAAATGCGCAAAAACCGTACTAATAAAATGCCCGGGGTGGGGTGACGGTGGCAAAATTGACTTTTACCGACAGGAAAATTGCGACGGGAGGTCGATCCTCAAGAAGTTTTATCTCCTTTTCCGAGTCACAGGACTTGGGATAGAGCGGCAGGAATGCGATGAAAAGGGTTGATAAACAATGGGTTGCGGGTGGTATGACAATCGCCGGGAATTCCGGTTATTAACCCTGGACCGATTCCAGCACTGCTTCGTGTTGCAGGCTTCGGAAGTCAACCTGAGTCATAGCTGAGACGCCTTGTTCGGCCATGAAAACTCCATATATGGTGTCGACGGCGGCCATGG
>JBFIJS010000631.1:0-3105 GCA_041600595.1 Saprospiraceae bacterium
AAATAAGTCGTCGTTTTCCCGTTTCCGTGCACTGACTTCCTGATTCCTGCGAATACCGATCAGGTGAATTTTGTCGGGTGACGTGTCCCAATCTTTAATTTTGAGGGTATCACTTGGTTTGGGGAAATTTTCCAAAAACTGCAGAATCGGGTGGGGGGTAGCGAGGTAATGGCTTTTCGCTTTTTCCAATAATGCTATCCACTCTTTGTACTCCGTTGATCCGTTGGAAGCCGACGACCGGGCCCATTTACAGACAAAATCCGGCGTTCCCTCTTTTTTGTTTTTCCAGGCTTCTATGTGTTGAAAGGTATCTTTGCCTGCTATACCGTCCGGCGTGCCAATGGACGGGTCTTTCTCCACCGTCCGGATGTATTCCTGAAAAAGCCTCACCGCAGCATGGGTCACATAACCATAAATGCCGTCAATATTGGCATGGGGCATAAAACCCGCCTGCTTGAGGAATGTCTGTAATTCGGCCACCGGCGTGCCGGGCACTTCTTCCAAGGGGCGCCAACGTCCGTCTCCCTCATCCCGGAAGGCGAGTTTATTTTGGAGCGCTTCTGACAGCACTGCGTGGAATTTCATAAAAAAACCGGGAGGGTCGGTAGGCTTGAAGCCCTGATCAACTTTCCCGAGGCGAAGGGTCTTTCTCATTGGTCTCGAGTTTTTATATGTTAAAAGTTAATGACGCAGTTGATGGGGTGAATTACGTGACCGCACGCTACAAAATCTTTATTGATAAAATCCAGGGCAGAAAAACAGGGCGGACTTTTAAACTAACCCTAACCGGTCTATTTATAACTTATTTCGTGAAATCCTGCTACAGCTTCAAGGCTCGCTGAAAAGTGCAATTTGCTTTCGTAACCGTGCAACAAGCGGGCAAAATAGGCTTTTTTCAGAACCCAACCGATCTTTTTTTATACACCCAATGCCTAAGGGGCGATACCTGCGGGCCGTTTCAATAGGTGTTTTGCCACCAGAACGAAAAATCTGCCTGTCTGGAATTTTAAAGGTACTTTTTGCGCAACTTGGTTAACTTTGGCATCTCACATGACCAACATCCGTGTTCCCGGGACTTTTTTGCCATTGCACACTGCCCCGGACAACCTGTAAAATCTACAAAAAACAATAACCATGTTAGAATCCATTATTAATAAGGCCCTGGGAGGCATCGTCGAAAAAGGTAAAGAATTGCTGTATGATAAATTCACGGGAAAAGACAGCGCCGAAATCCTGGAAATCCGTAAAAGCAACAACCAAACGGCCATCCTCTTCGTGCATGGCTTTGGCGGAAATGCCGGCGAAACCTGGGGCAATTTCCCCAACCTGATCAAAGCCGACAAAGCGCTGTCCGGCTGGGATATTTACAGCATCGGTTACAACACCAGTCTCCTGCCCGATATTAAAGGTATCTGGTCGAGCAACCCGGACGTTTCCGCTTTGGCTGGTTTTCTGCGCACCCTGATCAACGACCGTTTCCGGGAACAGTATAAAGAGCTTGCCGTCGTTGCGCACAGCATGGGCGGTCTGGTAACGCAGCGGGCTATTCTGGATTTGATCAAATTAGAAGAAGATAATTCTGTCTTGCATTCGGTGGTGTTGTTTGGTACGCCAAGCGGTGGGTTGAAGAATGCACGACTTGGCAGAGGCATCAACAAGCAGGTCACGGACATGGCGATCGACAGTGAGTTTGTCAAAAATCTGCGGCAGGAATGGAACGAGTTGATTGCCGATCGGCCGGCTTTCAAATTCCTGACCTGTGCCGGTGATCTGGACGATTTTGTCCCCTCGCAGTCTTCGCTCGATCCTTTCCCGGTTTCGTTTCACAAACGGGTCAATGGCAACCATGTCGATATCGTGAAGCCGGCCAATGATGACCATATTTCCTTTAAAATTGTCAGAAAATTATTGCTGGACGACCTGGCATTCTACCAGGGAAAATGGGATAGCGCCGAGGTGGCCATGGAAATGGGTGATTTTGCCCGAGCCCGCCAAAAATTTGAAGCCAACAAAGACGACCTCGGACCTCGCCAAATAGTCGAATATGCTTTTTCGCTGGAGGCAACCGGCGACCGGGATGCTGCGATACAGTATTTACAGGAACAAATAGAAAAATCGAATGTCGATACGGATGTGATGGGCACCCTCGCCGGCCGGTGGAAAAGGGTTTACCTCCAAAATCTGAAACCGGAATACGCCCAAAAATCAATCGATCTGTACCAGCAGGCGTTTACCATTGCTTCCGAAAACGAAGATGCCGAACAGATCTACTACCATGCTATCAACCTGGCTTTTCTGTTTTTCAAAACCAAAAAATACAAGGACGCCAAAGCGTTCGCCCTGACGGCCAAAGAACATGCCGGGCGATCCACTATAAAAAATGTCTGGAAATACGCCACCATTGCGGAAGCTTGTCTCTACCTGGACGATGAGGCCGGCGCCTATTACAACTATCTGATTGCGCTGGAAAAAGAGCCCGGCGTACGGGAACGGGAATCCATGTATATTCAATGGTTGTCGGTCGTGCAGCAGAAAGGATCGGAGGAGTTGGAGGAAAGGCTGCGCAAACTTTTTCAGCAGCAGAACGGCTGATCGGTGCATCGCCGCTGCACCATTTGCCGAAGGCGCAAGCATCATTTCCCAAAACAGCCCCGGAGGCTGGCCTACAGGAAAGTTCACGGCAGGTCGCAGTACCACCCGGCCAGCCCGTGGGGGCTGCCATTGAAGCTCGTCGGTTATCTGATCAGAATCACTTCTCCTTCGTATAATCCCACCTCTCCGTCCAAAAATGCCACCTCGGCAAACCAGACGTACACGCCGGGGCTCATCATCTCCCCTTTGTGCGTACCGTCCCAGCCAATCGACAGGTTGTTTGGTTCAAAATTGTATTGTTCGAACATCAGCCCTCCCCAGCGGTCGAAGATCAGCAGGTGGTTGACTTTGAGCACCTGTTGGCCCGTAAACAAAGTGAACTCATCGTTCACGGCGTCGTTGTTGGGGCTGAAAGCAGTGGGGGCGAATACTTTTCGTGCCTTCTGCACAAATACACTCACCTCCCTGGTAAATGCACAGCCATTTTCATCCGTCACGGTCAGCGAGTAGGTG
>JBFIJS010000632.1:0-3101 GCA_041600595.1 Saprospiraceae bacterium
CACCAAAACAAAACGCGGCCAGGTATTATTCGCAAACGACCCGCACATCGGTTTTTCACAACCTGCCGTCTGGTACGAAGCCCATCTTAATGCGCCGGGACTGAACCTCTACGGTTTCTGGCTGGCGGGTTTTCCTTTTCCCCAGCTGGTGCACACGGAGCATCATGCCATCGGCCTCACGATGTTTGAAAATGATGATATTGATTTTTTCCGGGAAAAACCCAACCCCGAAAATCCCGGCCAGTACGAATACAAAGGTAATTGGATTGACTTTTCAGAAAGAAAAGAAACCATACGAGTAAAAGACGGGCAGGATGTCGGGTTGACGGTCAAATCGACCATTCACGGCCCCATTGTAAATGACGGGGTGAAAATTATCAGTGAGGAAGCCCCGTTGAGTATGTGGTGGGTTTATACAAAACACCCCAACCGCACCCTGGAAGCCTCATATCAACTTTGCAGAGCCACCACCATGGCCGAGGTAAAGGCCGCCGTGCAACTGATCCACGCACCCGGGCTGAATGTGATGTACGGTGACCGGGACGGGAATGTGGCCTGGTGGGCGGCTGCCAGGTTGCCTGTACGCCCTGCTCACGTCAATTCTAAACTCATTCTGGATGGCAGTACCGGCAACGATGACCCGCTCGGTTATTACAATTTTTCGGAAAACCCACAAGCTGAAAACCCGGGATGGGGCTATGTTTACAGCGCTAATAACCAATCGGTGTCGCCGTCCGGCATCCGGCATCCGGGCTACTATCTGCCGGAAGACCGAGCCCGGCGCATCGTTACTTTACTGGAGGAAAAAGATGACTGGACGGCGGAGGACTTCAAAACAATGCTGCTGGATGTAACCTCGGAAAATGTACCGGAGGTGGTGGCCAGCCTTGTCCCTGCCATCGACCTTTCGGGTTTGTCCGTCACTGAAATAGATGCCCTGGAAATGCTGCAAGGCTGGCCGGGAAATTTCGACCTGGAGGCGTCGGCTCCAACCATTTACAATAAGTTCATTTATCATCTTTCCTACCTCATTTTCCATGATGAACTCGGGCCGGAGCTCTTTGCCGTTTTCAACGGCAACCACCTGATGAAACGATCCCTGCAACCGCTCCTCGCGAATCCGACCTCCGTTTGGTGGGACGATGTAACGACCACCGACCGGGTGGAGAGCCGCTCCGACATCATCCAAACTGCTTTCCACCAATCAATTGCTGAATTATCCGCCCAACTCGGTCAAAATCCGCAGGAGTGGGCATGGTCGAAGGTGCATACTCTCGAGCACAACCATTCATTTTCTGCAGTACCCTCACTCAAAAAATATTTTAACGTTGGACCGTTCCCGGTATCCGGAAATACAGAAACCATTAATAACATGCTGAACCACTGGCAACCTGATGGTACCTACGAAGTGTTTGGCGGCCCCTCCACCCGCAGGATCGTCGATTTTGCGGACGTTGCCGGCAACAGTTGGAGCATTTTACCAACGGGGCAGTCGGGCTGTGTGATGAGTGATCATTACCAGGATCAGGCGGAGATGTTTGCCCGCGGGGCGTTCCGACCTATGCTGCTGGACGAGGAGGATATTAAAAAACAAGCCGTCAGTAGCTTTGTGTTTAAAGTGAAAAAATGAACGCAACGCTGCCGGTTGGATGAGGTAGTTTTTACCAGGATTTGATAAGAATTTTTAAAACTGTGTCAAATGAATAAGAAGATTGACAGGCAGCTGCGGCTCAAGGCCCTGTTAACCGTTTTCGAGCATGGTTGACAGGGCCTTTTTTATTGCTGTTACATTTCCTGCCGGACCCGCCACTTCTTGTACTTGGGGGCAACAGTCACAGACAAGTAAAAATTGACATCGGTTATAAGCAAAAAATCCGGAAAGCTGTTAAGGTCTGTGTTTTATGGCTTTTGATTATCAATGCTGGCAGGTAGTATGTGAAAGTAACGCCGGCATTCGGTAACTGGGCGAGTTGTTTTCAAAACGTTCTAAGCCGTAAGGCAGTCATTATTGTTTCACAAAAAAAATATACAATGGATAGAATTGCTTTCATTGAAAAGGAAATTACCCCTCTTCGCACAGAACTTACAGCGCATAAAATTTACAGTTTATTATCCGAAATAGACGATATCCGGCTGTTTATGGAAAAACATGTTTATGCCGTGTGGGATTTCATGTCTCTGCTTAAATCCTTGCAAAACCACCTGACCTGTGTGACTTTACCCTGGAAACCGGCCAAGAACGCTAAAACGACCCGTTTTATCAACGAAATAGTCATGGGGGAAGAAAGCGATGTTAATGAACTGGGTCATCCTAAAAGCCATTTTGAAATGTACCTCGATGCGATGCAGGAAGTCGGCGCAGACACTGCCGGTGTCCTGGAATTTGTAAACCGGACAACTGGCCTGCCAGGCATCGAGCGAATCATCAACGAGGCTGATTTGTCGCCAGGGGTCAAACAATTTCTCCTCTTTACTTTTCAGACCATTCAGACAAATGAGCCTCACAAGGTTGCTGCGGCATTCACATTCGGCCGGGAGGATTTGATCCCGGATATGTTTATAGAAATTATCAACCAATCGAACCAAGGCGACACGAATCGCTTTCCAAAATTGACTTATTACCTGGAGCGACACATTGAATTGGACGGCGACGAACACGGGCCGCTCTCTCTGGAAATGATCCGTGAGTTGTGCGGAGATAACAATCAAAAGTGGCAGGAGGCACTATCAGTCGCTAAAGCGGCACTGATGAGCCGGATCAAATTATGGGACGAAATTGCCGGGGACATTGAAGCGAAGATTGAACGAGCCGGAGGGGATGACAGGGTAGGGCTTGCGCAGACTTTAGCAACAGCGTAAATTGGTTAAACCATGTTATCAGAAAAAACAAAAGCCTGACAATCAAATGATTATCAGGCTTTTTTAGTGCCCGGAGCGGGACTCGAACCCGCACGGCCAAAAAGGCCACAGGATTTTAAGTCCGGCGTGTCTACCAGTTCCACCACCCGGGCAGGTGATAGTTAGATTTGCCGGTAATCTAAATCTAAATAGAAAGCCCCGACAGTTAATCTGCCGGGGCTTTGAGCGAAAGACGAGATTCG
>JBFIJS010000633.1:0-3100 GCA_041600595.1 Saprospiraceae bacterium
GCAGGAAAAAAAATTAAAGCAAATTTAAATTACACGGTACTCGGCGGCATGTGCCGGCAAATTTCAAGTGTGTGATTCGGCCGGACCGTGGCCGGAAATCCACGCCGGGGTTAAGGAAAGGCAAATGACTTGTATCATTTTCTATCTTTGCGTTTTTACGAAAATAATAAAGGTTGGAGCCCGGGAACGAATTTTCGTTGTTGGCCTCTGTCTATTCAATACCTGATTAATGTATCCTGACCTTTCCTATCTGTTTCACGATCTTTTTGGCACCGAGCCGGACAATTGGACGTCTATCTTTAAAATGTTTGGCGTCATGCTCATGTTCGCCTTCCTGACAGCGGCTTTCTTCTTTCACAGCGAATTGAAGCGGAAGGCGGGGCTGGGAATATATCAGCCAACGAAGGTGAAAACCATAGAGGGGCAGCCGGCAAAGGCAGGCGAGTTGATATCCAACGGCATTTTTGGGTTTATTCTCGGATTCAAAGGTTTTTACATCTACCAACATTTTGCAGAGTTCCAGAAAGATCCCGCAGCGGTCCTGCTGTCGGCCAAAGGGGACTGGCTGGTGGGCATTGTCCTGGCGTTGTTTTTTGCCGGTCTCATGTATTGGGAGAAGAAGAAAAAGGCGCTGTCCAAGCCTAAAGTGGAAATATCTCATCTTTATCCGCACGACCGCATTGCTGATTTAACCATGATGGCTGCCGTAGGGGGAATTTTGGGAGCCAAAATATTTGCGATACTGGAAGAGCCCTCTGGTTTTTTCAGCGACCCCGTCGGTACTTTTTTCTCCGGCAGCGGGCTGGCCATTTATGGAGGACTCATCGGCGGATACCTGGCCGTTACCTGGTATATGAAGAAGCATCAAATTCCGTTTTGGCATACCGCCGATGCAGTGGCCCCGGCACTTATTTTTGCTTACGGTGTGGGCCGCATCGGGTGCCAGCTGGCGGGTGATGGCGATTGGGGTATCGTGGCCGGAGCCCAGCCCGAGTGGTGGTTTTTGCCAGACTGGATGTGGTCATATGACTTTCCCAATAATGTCAATAATGCCAATACTGCCGACGGCTTCCGGGTGGCGGCGGGTGGCCTGGTGGAAGGCTGCAACGAAGAAGTTTTTAATAATTCAAGGGCTTATCCCATTGAAGACCGGTGCGCAGAGGCCTGCGGCATCCGGTACTGTCATTTTATCCCGGAAAAAGTGTTCCCCACGCCATTTTATGAAACTGTTATGTCCTTTATGATCGGGGGGTACTTATGGGCTATCCGTAAAAAGAACCAGATACCGGGGATGATCTTTTTTATCTATTTGATCCTGAATGGTGTTGAACGATTTTTTATTGAGAAAATAAGGGTGAATGTGACTTACGATTTTCTGCCATTTCAGCCGACGCAGGCTGAAATCATATCCTTGTTATTGGTTTTTACGGGGATTGCCGGGGTGGTTTGGCTGAAGAAAAAACATGCCGCCGAAAAGTCCTGATGTGGTGGGAAAAAAGCAGGAGCAAGAGCATCAACTGTGCTCCCGCTCCTTCCAATCTTTTATCCGCTCCTTTTTTATCAATGCGTGTGCCATTGCCTGAAGTGATTGTTTTTCAGTGCTTTACGAAACGATCATGAGTAGGAGGCGATAATTTTTGTTTCAGAGGCGGACATCAAATGTTCAATATTGAACATCGGCGCCCCCCTCCCCTGAAATGAAAAGGGCTCCGTTCCCGAAACATCCGAGCGGTTTTTCACCTATATTGGCACTAAAAATTCCGGTATGCGACTGACTGCTATCTTTCCTTTTTTACTCTTCTTTTCTTTTACCATGGCGCAGGAAAACACTTTACAAAAACTGTTGGATGAAAATATGGATCAGTTTGGCGAGGTGCTGTCCCGTCCGGATCAATATGACCTGCAAATCATTTACACCCAAATTGACCGCGACGAGAATAACGTACCCCACCTGACCTCTTTTGACTATATGCTGAACGAAAAAATATATTACTACCCCGCCAGCACAGTCAAAATGCCTATGGCTTTCTTAGCCCTGGAAAAAATGAATAACCTCCGGATCATTGGTCTGAATAAACAAAGTACCATGATTCATGGAGCGGGACACCAGCCACAGACACCGGCACAGTTGGATACGACCTCTCCAACCGGTCTCCCTTCGCTGGCCCATTATGTGAAAAAGATTTTCCTAGTCAGTGATAACGACGCCAGTAATCGTTTGTATGAATTTCTGGGACAGGAATATATCAATAGTGCACTTCGGGAAAAAGGCTGCAAAAACGTTCACCTCCTTCACCGGCTTGGCATCAGTGGTTTTGATACCGCGGCTAACCGCTACACCAACCCGGTTTATTTTTATAATGACAATCACGAACTTTTATATTATCAGTCCGAGGTATATAGCCAGACGGAAAAGGTAGTCGGCCTGGAGAAAACCCGGCGGGGAAGTGGCTACTATCATGATGGTGAATTGATCAAAGAGCCATTTGATTTTTCGGAAAAAAATTATATTGCTTTGAACGACCAAATCGATATATTGAAATCGGTAATTTTTCCGGAAATCACGCCCGTTCACCAACGATTTAATTTGGAAAAAGATGATTATCGTTTTTTGTATCAGGTCATGTCGGAGCGGCCAAAAGAAAGTAAATACCCACATCATGATAAACCGGATCACTACGTGAAATTTTTTATGTACGGCGACCGATCGGACGAAGAACAAATGCCACCCAATGTGCGTATCTTTAACAAGGTCGGCTGGGCGTATGGCTTTCTGACGGATATTTCTTACATCGTGGATTTTGAGGCGGGAGTGGAGTTTTTTCTGGCCGCTACGATCCATGTAAATGAAGATGGCGTTTATAATGATGATCAGTACGAATATGAGTCAGTCGGACTGCCATTTTTATCGAAGTTGGGTCGTGTTATTTATGAATATGAAAAAAAGCGTCCCCGCCAGTACCCGCCCGACCTGAGTAAATTTAAAGTGGAATTATATGATTGAACGAAGCATGCAGCAGCAAACTGATTTTAAAAACCGGTAAAGAGTCATTCAATCTATACTCAAAACGAAGTGGTCTGGGAATTTTATTTTTTATCA
>JBFIJS010000634.1:0-3090 GCA_041600595.1 Saprospiraceae bacterium
ATTTTATCAGTTTGCGGCCTTGAGCCGAACGGGGACGGTCATTAACTCACCGCTTCTTTTAATGGTCAGGGTAACCTGATCACCAGCTTTTAAACCTCCTATTGCCTCTAAAAGTTCAGGGGTAGCTTTTACTTTTTTATTATCCACCTGGATAATGACATCGTCTGGGAGGATGCCGGCAAATTGGGCAGCTCCGCCGTCTACCACATTTGCAACTAATACACCTTGTGCATTCTCAAGGCCCAGCACTTTAACTGCTTCCTCATCTAAATCGGCAATATTTATGCCGAGAAAACCTCTTTCATAACTGCCGTTTTCGATGATATCATCCACAATTTTTACAGCCAGATTGATCGGGATCGCAAAAGAATATCCCTGGAAATACCCGGTCTTAGTAGCGATAGCGGTGTTGATCCCCAACAACCTGCCGTAAGCATCCACCAAGGCCCCGCCACTGTTGCCGGGGTTGACGGCCGCATCAGTTTGAATAAAAGACTCTATTGCCAGATTCTTCCGGATGATGTTTATGTCACGTCCTTTGGCACTGATAATGCCGGCGGTGACGGTGGATTCTAACTCAAGGGGGTTGCCGACGGCCAATACCCATTCTCCTATTTTTGCTTCATCTGAGTTGGCCAGACGGAGCGTTGGCAAGTTTGCCGCATCGATTTTCAGCACTGCCAGATCGCCTTCGGGGTAAGTGCCTACCACTTTGGCTTTGTAGGTCTTTTTGTCAAAGGTGGTAACTTGAACTTCATCCGCAAATTCTACCACATGATTGTTCGTAATGATGTAACCGTCATCGGTGTAGATAACGCCGGAGCCAGTTCCTTCCTGCGGCATGTCAAAGTTGAACAGGGGGCTGTCGAAAAAATTAAAGAAAGGCATCTCACCTTTTGGTTTTTTCTCCCTGGTAGCTACCGGTGCTGCTTTGGCTGCAATATGTACAACAGCAGGCATCGCTTTTTCTGCAGCTTCTGTAAAGTCAAAAGCGACATTGATTCCGTTTCCGCCAGCGACATTTAAATTATTTACCTTCTTGATAAAATGCGTATTGGACAACCCTTCTACCGGTTGGTTTTCGTTCAACGCAAAATAACCTCCCAGGGCGACGATCCCGCCTATCAGGCTGGCCAGGAACAATGAAATTATCTGTTTCATTTTTTTTTTGTTTTAATTATTCAAAATTGATTTACCCTATTTGACTGGTATTTCTCAGTCTGCACGATCCATCTATGTATTATTTTTTAAAGATGTAATGCGCTGGTTGTCAAAAGTGAAATGAAATTTTTACAGCCAGATTTAAGTTCAGAAATCATAAATGCAACAAATCCTGATTTCTGACTGGCTTGCTAAATTGTCAAAATGGTAATAAATTACGCATCGTAAAACGCCAGCTACTTAATGTTGGTTTTCAAATATACTGGTTTAACTTGACCTTAACTTGCGGATTAATAATTTCCATTAACAGGCTGCCTAAACCGTGCTGTTGATGGTTTTTATTTTTAATATTGCCCAGTAGATGCTGGTTAAAGCATCCATACCGATTCCGCCATCATTTACCGTTTCAATATAAAACCAAGCATCTGCTTATGATAGCATCCACCCGAAATTCATCCAACCCCAATTTGAAAAATTACACAAAAAGTCAGTCCTCCCCAGCCTTTATAAATTTCAAAAAAATGATTCAGCCCTTCTCTTCTCTAGAGGCCAAGTTATTGGATCAGCCTGAGTTCAGTATAGGCTTAAACTGGGGAGTGCCTCGTTTTGGGCACCCCGAGGGCAAAGTGGGTTTTCACATCATAGAAGTATTAAATAATATCGAACAGCTTGGTGTGGATGAGGCCATCTACCAAAAATTAAGGTTAGTTGCGTTGCTCCATGATACGTTCAAGTATCAGGAAGATGAAATGAAATCCAAAGGCAAGCGGATCAATCACGGTATGCTGGCCCGTCAGTATTCCGAGAAATACCTGGACGACGAGGCAACGCTCGATTTGATAGAACTCCACGATGAGATATATTACGCCTGGCGACAGGAAGCATTGTATGGCACACCGCAGGTAGCGGCGATCCGGCTGGATAGTTTGATGAAGAGAATTGGAAACAACCTCCGGCTTCATTACCTGTTTTTTCGCTGCGATACGATGACAGGTGATAAAGTACAGGCTCCCAGGATTTGGTTCGAACAGCGATTGAAAAAAACAGGAGGAGAGTCTTTTGAAAAATTACTGAATCAGTTGAACGGGTTTCATTGACGAGAATCTGCAAAAGAAAAATCGGACGATGCTGGCGACAAGTGTGGCCGGCATTTTTTTTTGAGGAAATGTTTTCCACCAAAAAAACGACAAAAAGCATCTTTACCACTGTACGCTGGCTCAAATCATTTTATCCTAATTTTGCTTAAAACAATCATTGATGAGATACTTTTTAATATCGACCATAGCAGCTATAGCCTTGTTGTGGGGGTGCGCAGCGGAACCCACCGAACGGGTAAATACGCCGATTCCCGTCAATCAACTGCCCAGTTCCTATGGCCGACCCAACCAGATATTCGTTATAGCTGATAGCACTTTGTGGAATGGAGCAGTCGGCGATTCTTTCTTCTATTACTTTGCAGCGCCCTATATCCTGCTGCCCCAACCCGAGCCTATTTTTGACATCCAGCACATGACTCCGGAGGAGTTGGCAAAAAGTCCGGCTAAAAAGCAATTCAAGTGCTTTATCTTTTTGGTCGACATGACCAATGATAACTCCATCACTGCACAGCAAGTGCGGCATGATGTAGGAGCTGTTAAGGTCGAAGAGGCCAGAGTCGATAAGGGCTACACAACGATCGTCGCTCAAAACAAATGGGCAATCAACCAGCAGTTGTTTTATTTTGTCGGCTTTGGAGAAGATAAACTTGTGGAAAATATCCGCAGAAATTTCCCGCCAGTCGCCCGCCGGATTAACGACCGGGATGCCAAAATGGTTGAGGCTAATGCTTATCAAACCGGTATCAATAACGCGCTGCAGGATGACATTTCGGTGTCCTTTGGGGTAGATATGAAGATTCCGGGCAACTTTAAAAAAATCCTGCACAACACC
>JBFIJS010000635.1:0-3090 GCA_041600595.1 Saprospiraceae bacterium
AATGATAGTTGGCAATATTTCACCTCCCGACCCTGTTTGCCCGGGCAGATCGGCGACCAGGTCGAAAGCGGGATCGGCAGTAACCGTCAACAGGGTCAGGTCGTTGTCAAAACAGCCGGACAATGCCAACCCGTCGCCGGTGTTGACGAGTATGGGTTCAAAGCGGTTACTGTTGCCACCATAGCCGGACCAATTGGTAAAGCCATTCACCAGGAAGCCACCTTCGTAAGGATCGGCCACTATACGGGGATAGTGGGAGGAGCCACCATTGAACCCGGAAGTTTTGACCAACCCACCCATGCCATCTATTTCCAGAACCACAAACTTATTTGGCACGAAGCCCGTGGTCGGGAAAGAGGCGGTAGCGCCGGCCACGGCAAAATTTCCGTTGGGAAGTTCTACAGCGTTGACAGCATTTTCAAAACTATTAGACAAGCTGCCTGCGAACACCCGGGTCCATTCGACCTCGCCATTGCCATCCGTTTTGGCTACAAAAAAATCGGGCGCCCCCTGAAAATTGGATTGCAGATTGGTCGATGAACCTGTGACTAAAACCCCGCCATCGGAGGTAGGCAACACACCATAGGCATGGTTGGCCTGAGGGGCAGCAGGCTCTCCGAAACCCCGGTTCCACACCAGGTCGCCAGTGGCTGTCAGCTTAAGCAGATTGGCGTAAAAAGTCCCATTGTGCAGATAGGAGCCCGCCGCCACGAGGCTCCCATCGGGTAATTCAGCAATGTCGTAAGCCCTGTCCACAGCCTGCGGATTACCCACGGTACGGGACCAGACGATCTCTCCATCAGACCCAATTTTTAAGAAATACTGGTCGGTGAAAGTGTTAACAGTGTTAGCGTCGGAGCCGAAAGAAGACGATTTGCCGGCCAGCACAATACCCCCATCCTGTGTAGCACAAGCACCTTGCGCTACATCCTGCTTGCTCGTACCACCACCTATCCTGTTGGCCCAAACGGTATTACCCTCGCCGTCGACGCGGGCAACGAAAATGTCGTTGAGGGGCGTGCTCACAAAGAAACCGGTAGAGGCCACAAGGGCAAAGTCATCCTCACCGATAGGCAAAACCCTTCCATATATATTGTTGGGCGTTTCTGTCAGGGCGTTGAATAGTTTAGCCCACATCACCTCTCCCAGGCAATCGGTTCTCCAGATGCAGGGATAATAGAGATTATTGCCCGGTCCAATTTCCACCAGGCCGGCGAAAACGTACCCCCTGTCGGCCAGCGCCAGGACGTCCAGATTGATCAGGACGCTGCCGTCCTCGGTTTGCCAGCGGCGCTGGAAAGTGTGGTCGTCTTGTGCCGTGATTTGTGCAGAGAAAAAGATGAGCAGAGCAAGAAAGAGTGTCAGTGTTCTTTTCATAATGAAGTAGAAAATTTTGTGATTGGAAAGAGTTTAAGGTGAATGTAATCACACCTTAACGAGGTACAGGCAAATATAAAAAACCGACTAAATTTTATAACAAAACATTTTACGCAGGAGGTTTTAATAAAAGGTTCAAGAAACTCTCGCAGTTCCAGGGCCGCAGCAACTTCCGCACCTGGCTCTACCGCATCACCTTCAACCATTTCCTGAACACGAAAAAGAATACACTGGAACAGGCCATCACCTCCTTCGAAGCATACGGCAACAGTTTGGACAACATCCAAAATCAGGAACTGACGAAAGAAGAGGAAATCAGCCACCGGGAGTCGATTGCCGAGGCGAAACTGAGCTGCATGTCCGGCATGTTGCTCTGCCTCGACCGGGAGCTGCGGATGTATTCCTTCGTTGGCAATTGGTTTTGAGAACCCAAAACATCCATCGTGCTGCCCAGCAACTCCAAAGCGGTTTCAGGATTGTCGCCGGGCCACACAGCAATCGCCTTCAAGCCGCCCTCCACGACCGTACCCGCCCCCGTATCCGGCTCAACGACTCCGGCTGCATACCGAGGTAGCTGGCCAGTTGATACTGCGGCACACGCTGCAACAGTTCCGGGCGATGGTCGAGCAGGCGGAGATAACGTTGCTCCGGCGTGGAGTGAAGGAAAAAGAATAGCTGCTCCCGGAGTTTGGACACCTGCTGTTCCATTTCGATGCGGCAAAGCCGCTCCAACCTCGGGAACCGACGATGCATCTCCAACTCCAATTCAAAAGGAAAAAGGCTCAAGGTCGTTTCCTCAAGACACTCCCAGTAGTGTTTGACGGGCGAGCCGTTGATGCTGCTGGCGGAGTTCGACAGAGACTGTCCTTCCAGATAAAATTCGGTGGTTCGCTCTTCGCCATTGTGCAGGTAGAATTCCCGCACACAGCCCTTGAAATTTTGGTAACAAACCAGGGCAACCTGGCCGGGTCGCAGCAGGTGGTCACCCTTGGCATAAGTCCTGATTTCGGTATTTTCAATTAAAAAACGAATCTCCTCGTCGCGCAGGAAGCCGGTGCTGGTAAGGTAGGCTTCGTAGTCAATTTCGTCGTGGAGTCTGGGTTGGTAAAAGGTGGTCGTTTCTGTCATGGTGGCCGGTTGGTTTAAAAATTTCCGGCAAGGTAGCGCAGGTCATCCACTGCTAAAAGGCTACTTCTGACAAAAGGCAAGTTTTGTTCGACCGATTTGTTCAGGGATGCACTATGACATTACCCGTTTTCTGCTCGCTCAACACATATTCGAATGCTTCACCGATTTTTTCCAGCGGATAAACCCGGTCGATCAGGGGGTTGAATTTCCCCTCTTCCACCAGTTTTTTGATAAAAAACAAACTCCCCCGGATGTCGGTCGGCAAGGGGAAGCCGACCTTTTTTCCGCCGAATATAGGCGTGAGCACGGCGAGCAAGGGGTTCTGACACCAGGGGCCGAGTTCCGATGAAATGTAGGTCCCGCCCGGTTTCAGCAGCCGCCGGCATTTGCCGAAGGTGCTTTTGCCGACCGCATCGAACACGAAATCGTAGCTGTCGCTGTCCTGCGTGAAATCCTCCTTTGTGTAATCAATAACCCGGTCAGCGCCGAGGGCCTTTATTTTATCCAGGTTTTTGGTTTTAGCGACAACGGCCTGTCGTCCCATGCCCAATACCTGACTATTTCCACGAAAAAAGCGGTGGTGAA
>JBFIJS010000636.1:0-3088 GCA_041600595.1 Saprospiraceae bacterium
CGCCTCGCCCCGAAAGGGTACGCGTAGTGTGGAGGTTTTTGCCAATGGTATTGTCGAAGGCGAGTGGTACGAACGGGGCAGCAAAAACCAGGCAGGCAACATGCAAACAGTCGAGTATGTGCCCGAGCTGGATAAAATTTATGGTGTCGCCGGTGGTGGAAGCTTCTGGCGAGGCAACCTGGATGGTTCGGACTGGACCGTACTCAACGATGACTTCCTCCTCAACCCGAATGTGCTGGAGGCATTTTACCCGAACGATTCGAGCCATGTCCGCTTTATCAGTACTTCCGGCAAATTCATCATCTATTCCGACGATGAAGGATCAACCTGGCAGGACGCCGAATTTTCCCCGGGCTTCTATGACGGGTGGGGATCACCCAACAAGATCGTGGTGCTGAATGACTCCCTGCAAACCATTTATTACCTCGCCCACACCTGGGACGCCACTCCCTGGGCGGCCCGCAGCTGGCTTTATCGCTCGACCGATGGAGGAGCGCATTTTGAACGGGTCAGGATTTTTAATCGAAACGAAAAACGCAGGGTCAGCCTTTGGGCACCCTACAAAGGGAAAGGAGCCTACGTACTCGAGGGTGGCAGCACTATTCACTATTTCGCTGCTGACACTACTTATTCCCTCCCCGTAAATGGCCTGGCCGACGAAGGAAGTATCGGCCTGACCGGCTATCAGTCCGATTCAACGCTGATACTCTACGCATTGCAGGACGACCTTAATGTCTATCGATCCAATAACGCCGGTGTGGACTGGACCTGGGTCAGCGAACTTCCCGCCAAAGCCTGGAGCGTAGGCATGACCTGCTCTCCTTTCGATTCGCTGAAATTATTTTCCGGAGCAGTCAACAGCCATTACAGCAATGATGGCGGGCTCACCTGGGAACTGGCCAATGAGTGGTGGGAATATTACGACAATCCCAATCTCCTCCATGCGGACATCATGGACCTGAAGTTTTTTGAAAAAACGGACAGTACCCCTTTCTTTCTCATCGCCAACCACGGCGGCCTCCACATCTCCTGGGATCACCTGTTAACGACCCAAAACATCGGCCTCGAAGACATGAATATTGGTCAATATTATGATGTGGTGACCAATCAAAACGACCCCCGTTATATGTACCTCGGCTCGCAGGACCAGGGCTGGCAATGGACGCAGGAAGGGGATAAAAACGTAACCGTCGATTTTACCCAACAGTGGTCGGGCGACTACGGGCAAATGCTGCTGACCCGCAATTTTCAAAGCTTCTGGACGCAGTACCCCGGTGGCATCATGGACTACTATCACTACGCTACCAATCCACCCAACCCCTGGCCGGAATCAGAATTCAACGTGGAAGGCGAGCACATGCCCGCCGTGAACTGGATCATTCCTACCGCCAATCTGGAAACCTTGCCCGAGGGAAACAGTGTATTTGTAGCCGGTGGAAATTTGAATGGCGGCCCGGGCTCTTACTTGATCTTGCTGACCGCGTCGGAAATACCCCCTTTCAATATCTCCGCTACCCAGTTTGATTACGACTTCAGAGCCAACTCCAGAACGGGGGAGGGCCTGATCTCGGCCATTGAGCAGTCGTCCTTTTATGATGGAGAGCGAATCTATGTCACCACCGACGATGGGACTTTTTTCGCCTCCTCTGATTTTGGTGAAACCTGGCAAAAATCACCCGGCTTCACCGGCCCCATGACCGATTGGATTTACACGGCCTGCATCCTCGCCTCCAAAACCGACCCGGATGTGGTGTATGTTTCGGGTAGCGGATATTCCAACCCACCGGTTTTTAAATCGACAGATGGTGGCATGACCTTCGAGCCGATCAGTCAGGGCCTGCCCGGCAGCGTGGTGCAGGAGATCATCGCCAATCCCGATGAAACCCTGCTGTTTGCTGCCACTACGCTGGGGCCCTTCGTCTATGTTACCTGGGAAAAACAATGGTACCCGCTATTGGGTGAAAGCACGCCTTTGCAGTGGTACACTTCCGTGGAATACATTACCAGCTCGGATATCGTCCGTTACAGCACCTATGGCCGTGGCGTTTGGGACTTTAACGTGACCTTTGTGGAGCAGCCGCCGGTCGCCGTTTTGGAAAACAGCGACGTACTGGAAATAAATATTTTTCCAAATCCTGTTGCCGCAAACGGTGCTCTGACCATTGAAACCAACGACCCCAACAGCATCGGATTTACGTTGATGGACGCTCAGGGAAAAATCGTAAAAAGCAAGGTCATCCGCCAAAAAGCAACCATTGAAATGGATGGTTTGCCGGCCGGGAACTATTTCTATGTTTTAGCAAAAAGTGGGGTGACGGCCGGGAACGGGCAAGTGACGGTCTTCTGAGTCAGGCTTTAAAGACGACCGCAGCCAATCCATGCTCTCCCCGTTGCACAGAACACTGTCAGGAAGTGCTGCTTTTGGCAAACAAGTCATTTAATATACGGGATGTCACGGCTTGTCCTGCTGGCAATTCTTCCCGTGCCTGCTTCGCATTTTTATGTTTTTTTGATGTTCGCCGCTGCAACGCTGTCAGGGCTTATCCTTCCATTTTTTCCTTTCTTTGCATTCTTTTCAAAAACCCAATTTTGTGCAAAACATCTCACAACAATACCGGCAGCGGCAGCAGCAATTTTCCCAACAGGCGCAAGTGCTCCGCAAAAAATATGACCGGTATTCCATGGTGCGTCTGGCTGTTTTTTTCGGATCTGTGGCCGCAGGTATTTTCCTGGGAACCTTACACTGGCTGGCCCTTGTCGTTTTCATCCTGTTGTTTCTGGGTGGATTTTACCGACTGATGCAATGGCATACACAAATGCTCACGGATGCCAACCACCTGGAGCGGCTCGCCGAAATCAACACCGAAGAAGACAATGCCCTGCAACACGACTATGCTGTTTTCCCCAGTGGTGAACCATACCTCAACGTTGACCACCCCAACGCACTCGACCTCGACCTGTTTGGCAACTTTTCTTTTTTCCAGTATTGCTGCCGGGCCACAACCGTGATCGGGCGCGACCGGCTGGCAGCTTATTTAGCCAAACCCGCCCCCATAGAGGACATAAATACCCGGCAGGAGGCCATTGC
>JBFIJS010000637.1:0-3082 GCA_041600595.1 Saprospiraceae bacterium
GGGTGGCGTCGGCGAAAGAGTTATAGTCTTTAAATTTTATCTTAATCGCAGGAATTTGTTCGGAAGAACACTGGCGGCCGCGCACGGGGTATTGTTCTCCATCATTATAATATCCCAACACGATATCGAGGCTGCCATTTTTATCAAAATCGGAGGCATAAACGTCGAAGGATTTATCGCCGGAGGCCTGGTATTTATAATTCAGCCCCAGGTTGCCCGCCACAAAATCCACGTCGCCATCCTGGTCAAAGTCGGCGGCAGCAATGCTATACCACCAGCCCGTGGTTTTGGCAAAACCATATTGTTCCGTTTTATTGACAAATTTACCACCGGTATTTTTCAAAAAAGTAACCGGCATCCACTCCCCCGTAATCACGAGATCGACCTGACCGTCCTGGTCGTAATCTGCCCAAACGGCATCGGTCACCAAACCGGCCTTCACTAAATCGGGGGCGACATCGGCAGTTACATCCGTGAATTTTGGCCCGGTAGTTTTGTCACTGTCGTTTCGCAAAATATAACTTTTGGCAGGCAAAGGATAAAGCTGAGGCACGAGCCGGCCGCCGACAAATAAATCAAGATCGCCATCGCCATCATAATCCGCTGCTTTTACCCTCGACCCACTCGACAACATTTCGGGCAGGGCGCCGACCGTTTTTTCAAAATTGCCTTTTCCATCATTCAGGTACAGGCGGTCCTGTAGTTTCAGGGAAGTGGTGTCACTTTCATTGCCGCCACTAATGACGTAGAGGTCCAGGTCGTTATCGTTGTCGGCATCAAAAAACAAAGCGCCCATATCCTCCATGGCTGCATCTGCCCCCCAGGGTTTGAAGCCGGGGCTGTAGAAGGTACCCGATTCATTCTGCACATATAAAACACCATGCTGGCCCATGGCCCCGCCGATGTAAAAATCTTCCAGTCCGTCGCCGTTCACATCTCCGACGGCTAAACCAGGGCCCATCATAGAATAAGCGTGGGGCAGCAATACTTCCACCGCAAAATCATTGTAGGGGTTTTCCTGATGTTTGAAATCGAGGTTTAAATCCGCAGTTACATCTTTGAATAAATAGTCGGACTGCCCGGGCCCGTTGTAGGTGTCGGGAGCACCGGTCGCATCCGCATGATTTAAGGTTAGCAACTGGTTGGCGGCCACTTTTTCCAGCGACTGCGTCTTGCCATCGGGCCAGGTGATGGTTACTTTATCCACCATCGTTTTTTCACCAAGTCCAAAATGTATCATGGGCTCAACGGACGACTGGAAGCCCCGCGAAAGTGTGAGATGCTGGTATTGAGATTCACCGGCAATATCCACCCGGATTTTCGCTCCTATACCCAACGGGTTGTTTTTATCTCCGGCCAATTTAAACCGCAGGTAATTAGCCAATTTATTTTCACTGGTTGTATTCTGAAATATTACCGCGGGCTCATCAATATTATTAATAATTATTTCCAGATCACCGTCATTATCCAGATCGGCATAAGCAGCACCGTTGGAAAAACCTTTAAAACTCAACCCCCAGTCAACAATAGCATTTTCAAAAGTGAGGTCGCCATTATTTTTAAAGGCATAATTATCAACTTTTTCGGCAGGCATTTTTTTGGTCAAATCCAGGTAATTAAATTTTTGTTTTTCCTGATAATTAGCCTTTTCTATTTTATTAAAATAATCCTTGTTATTAATATCCCGTCGGGTGCCATTGGTCACAAAAACATCTTTCCACCCATCATTATCCAGATCGGCAAACAGCGCAGCCCAACTCCAATCGGTCGAGGACATACCGGCGATCCTGGCCATATCACTGAAATGTGGCAAGCCGTCGCCGGCAATGCCATTATTTAATTGCAGGGCGTTTTGCATGTACTGATAGTGCATTCCCATGCCGACTATTTCCCAGAAACTGGCCGTATTCATACTGGCCATATTGGCTTTATTGCGACGATTATCTTTCGGGGTCATATCCATTTGCACCAGATCGAGCAGGCCGTCGTTATTAAAATCGCCGGCGTCCGCACCCATTCCAAAAAAAGCAGTGTGCTGGGTCGTCTCTTTTATTTTTTCGCTAAATGTTCCATCACCATTATTGAAATAAAATAAATCGGGTGAAGCAAAATCATTGGACACATAAATATCCTCCCAGCCATCGTTATTGAAATCACCAACCGTGGCGCTCAGAGCGAGGCCAAAATTCAACAAACCCGCCGCCGCTGTTACATCTTCGAAAGTCCCGTCGCCCTTATTACGGTACAGTTTATCTGATTTTTCCGGCACCTTTCTTTCGATAAAAATCTGGTAGGAATAATTCGGAGTTTTAAAACCCGTTGGAGGATAATTCGCCACAAATAAATCCAGGTCACCGTCTTTATCATAGTCAAAAAAAGTACCCTGGGTGGAGTTCCCTTCATCGGCAATACCAGCCTTTTCAGCACTTTCGGTAAAGGTTGGTATCCCATTTTCATCGACACCATTATTAATAAATAATAAATTCTTTTTAGTCGTCCATTTTCCGGACACACTCACGTAAATGTCCAGCCAACCATCTGCATTGACATCAGCCATCGTGACGCCGGTCATCCACCGGTCGTCGCCGGCCACACCGGCAGCGTTGGTAATATCTTCGAATTTCAAACCACCTTTATTTAAATACAATTTATTCTCTTCCATATTGGCCGTAAAATAAATATCGGCCAGTCCGTCATTATTGACATCGCCAACGGCGACACCTCCTCCCATGTAAATGTAGGGGTAGGTAAAATAATTGACGGTGGTATCTTCGAGCAGGTTATTGGAAAAAGAAATGCCGCTTGCCGCCGGTGAAAGTTGCTGGAATATTTTCGGATTTTTTTGAGGTGAGTCCGGGCCGGCACTATTTTTATCATCGGTGCAGGAAAAGAAAGCAAACAGCAGGGTAATTGTCAGCAGGTTTGTTAATAGCTTGTTTCTCATATTAATATTAATGGTTTGGACAAAGTCGAAAGTTAAGCCTGTTTTTTATTATGCGAAAAAATGCAGGAAGACAAGTCTTCCGTTTTTATTTTAAATGCCGTGTAATTTAAGTTAGTTAAAAAAATGCGGAGCAGGAAA
>JBFIJS010000638.1:0-3081 GCA_041600595.1 Saprospiraceae bacterium
GCAGGACAAGACAACCGCTTTTTTATTTTTTAAAATATACTTGCGATGACTGTTGAGGATGCCTTATCGAATTACATCGGCAGGAGTGGCACGGGACGAAGTCTTGCCCAGCGGGGCCTTTTAGCTATTAGCCCTGTCGGGCTTGGCGGTTGCAAAGTGCCCGATGGGACATTGCAAGTTGCGCAGCGCTAAACTTGCAACAACTGGGCACCTTTACCAGCTCGATTCGGCACAGCCTTTTATTTATTCTTCTTTCTCCTCTGTTTCTAATTGCAGAATAATTTTTTCTATCTCTGGAATTAAGGCTGGAATATCAATTTTTACTGTTTGCCAAACTGTATCTAAATCTACATCGAAATAATCGTGGATTAATTTGTCTCTCATGCCAGCAATCGCCCTCCACGGAACATGGTTATATCTTTCTCTCAATTCCTTGCTGATTCTTTTAGTCGCCTCACCCGACACTTCAATTTTCCTGATTACTGCATCTTGCTTTTCTTCGTCAATTAAAAAATCATCTTAATCAACATCGTCAAGATATTCAATTGCTTTGGTCAGACTTTGGAAGATATGGTCAAGATAAATTAAGTCGCTCTTTTTCATTAAATATTGTTATCAGGTCTTTGTAAATGAAATTCTTTAGCCTCGGGTTTTTCAAAC
This sequence comes from Saprospiraceae bacterium, assembly GCA_041600595.1. GTDB lineage: Bacteria > Bacteroidota > Bacteroidia > Chitinophagales > Saprospiraceae > UBA6168. The sequence goes on from JBFIJS010000638.1 coordinate 661, forward strand.
CGTTTTCTGTAATTAAATCCACTTTGATTCCCAATTCGTCAGAAAGCTGTTGCTCTATTTGGACTAACTTTAAGAGGCTGATTTTATCTTTGAATGAAATTAAAATATCTAAATCGCTATCTTTTCTATTTTCTCCTCTTGCGTATGAGCCAAAGATTCCAATCTTTTCAGGTCTGTACTGAAGAAGTGATTCAATTACCCGGTTCTTTATTTTGTCGTTTATCATTACTTTTCTTTGCAATTTAACCGATTCCATTGGAATTGTGTTCTTTTTTGTTTTTTCTTTCTGGTTGTGCCGAATGGTTTTGTGTATGTGGCGAAATGAGCTTTTGCCCGATATGAGCACATATACATTGTGTGTGCCCCGAATGGGCATTGAAGTTGACACCGGTCGGGGCTATCGAAACAAAGATAGCCCACAGCAGGAAATCCCAGTTGTCACAAGTTTAAAAATCGAAGTTCTTGCAAGTTTAGCAAAGCGTTCTTTGAAAGTTGCAAACTCGCTACAGCTGAGGTAAAAAACCCAAATAAAAAGAGCTTTCCCCTAACGAGGATTGCTTTTTTCTTCAATAATTTGGCGAACCAAACAACTACCCCGGAAACGAAAACCCCTTCGGTTCATAATATTCCACCTGGGGTGTCCCTTCCGTTATTTTCACAAACTTCCGTATGTCGATGTTTTGGTAAATGCTGAGCGTCCGGTCCCGGTTGGGCCATTTCACCTCGATGGATTTGATTTTGACGGCGTCGCCGAGGCCGAGTTCGAGTTGCAGGCTGTTGCCGCCAAAGCTGCTGCCGGTAGAAACGGTGGCGTGCGTAACCTGCTCCCGTCCGGAGGGTAAGATGCTGGTCACCTTCACCCGGGCACCGATGGCCGAGCGGTTGGAGGTGGAGCCGATCAGTTTCAGATTGATCCAGCTTTTTTCGTTGCCGTTGGGATTGAGGAAAAAGGCATCGCCAAAAATATCCCCCTCAAATGCCCCGCCGATGACGGCAAAAATATCCTGGTCGCCATCGTTGTCGAAGTCGCCGAAGCCAACGGCATGTCCTTTTTGCACATGCCCGAAACCACCGGCGGTCGTCACATCCTGCACGGTTTTTCCCTGGTTGTTGCGAAACATTTTATTCGGCACCACGGCAGTGAAACCGGGAGCGCCAGTGCCGAGATAGAGGTCGAGCCAGCCGTCGTTGTCGATGTCGCCATAATTGGAGCCCATCACAAACATGGCTTCGTCGAGGCCCGCCTTCGGGGCAATATCGGTGAACGAGCCGTTCTGGTTATTGATGTACAAAGAGGAAACGCCGTCGGTTTTTTCCCCCCGGAAATTCATGGCGGCCAAATGAGCTGCCACCCGGCCCTGCGGCTCCCCAAAACCGGCCACAAAAATATCTTCCCAACCATCGTTGTTGAAATCGAAGAACCAGCAAGGGAAGCTGACGATGGGTTGTTCGATTTGTGCCGTTGCCGTGACGTTTTCAAAAGTGATGCCTTCCCCACCGGGGCGCAGGCCTTTGTTGCGCAGCAAAAGATTGGGGCCACCCTGAATGGAAATGAACAGGTCCATCCAGCCATCGTTGTCGATATCACCGGCAGCGGCACCCTTGATGAAAGTGGTCATTTTACCGAGGCCCAGCTCATTGATGTAATTGGTGAAAGTGCCGTTTTTATTGTTAAAATAAAACTCGCTGACATTGGAAAAGCCCGATGCACTTTCATTGCCGATGAAAAGGTCGAGCCAGCCGTCGTTGTTGAAATCGGCCCAGACCCCCGCCTGGGTCGGCGCAAAGGTGAGCAGCCCGGCTTCTTCCGTCACATCGGTGAAGGTGCCGTCGCCGTTGTTGCGGAGCAGGGAGTTGGGGATGTTGCCATTTTCTTTGTACCAGGCCCCCCGCAGCACGAGCACATCCACGAAGCCATCGTTGTTGTAGTCGGCGTGCTGGGTGTTGAGACCACCGGTCAGACCGGTCAGGCCGGCTTCTTTGGTTTTATCGGTAAAGGTGCCGTTGCCATTATTGACAAAATACCGGAGTTGGTCGGTCGCACCCCAGGAAGAGGCGAAGATGTCGAGCAGTCCGTCGTTGTTGAAGTCGTCCACGCAGGTACCGCCCGACAGGCCGACAGTGCCCACCCCGATGTCCTGAGCGATATTTTTGAAAACGGGCATTTGGTAGTCTGAGCGGAAAGCCTGCTCCGGAATGCGCCATTGGGCGGGCACTTTGTCGGGGTATTCGCCGAGGGTCATGTAGGCAAAATTGAGCATCCAGAGGCTTTCGTAATGGTCGGGTTGTTCGGTCAGCATGTCCTCATAAATGGAAATGGCCGAGCGGCTGGGTTGGGTAATTTTATAAATGCCTTCCCCCTGGATGGGCATGATGCAGGAGGCGGGATTGTAGCGGTCGATGCAGTTGGTGGCTTCGCCC
>JBFIJS010000639.1:0-3075 GCA_041600595.1 Saprospiraceae bacterium
ATGAGAAAAAATATGACAGCTACCTGGAGCAGTTGGGGGTAGCATATCCGACGGTCAGAGAAAAAGAGTAAGTTATTCCCGTTGTAATGCCAGCTAATGCAATGAAAGGTTTTGTGTGTTTAAAAATATATAATGATCTGTTTGAGCGCTCAACTCTGAGCACAAAACCGAATGGAAAGAACCATGATATTGCGGAAAAATAAACCGTGGAAAACGGCTGTCAAAAGCAAAAAAATGAAAACCTTTAATCACACCATCTTCGACGAATTTCCGGTGTTGCACTCCGACCGTCTTACGTTGCGGGACATTCGCCCCGGGGATGCGGAAGCCATTTTTAAAATGCGTTCCAATGGCCGGGTGAATCAGTTTATCCCCCGGCCGGAGATGTCTTCTTTAGAGGACTCAAAAATATTGGTAGAAAAAACGATGGCTGCCTACCGGAACAAACAAGCCATCGGCTGGGCGGGTGTCTTGCGGGAAAACGAAGAGATCATCGGCACCTGCGGCTTCAACAGCATTGAGCCACAAAACCGGCGGGCTGAAATTGGTGGGGAAATGGCTACGGAATACTGGGGAAAGAATATTGCTATCGAAGCGGTACAGTTGATTATCCGGTTTGGTTTTGCAACCATGAACCTGCACACCATCGAAGCCAAAGTTTCGCCCGGGAACAGGGGCGCCGTTTTTGTATTGGAAAAATTAGGCTTTAAAAAGGAGGCCCATTTCAAAGACCGGGTTTTTCATAAAAATGCGTTTTCGGACATGGCCGTTTATACGCTGTTGGAGTCATGAACGGGAGGATGAAACAGTTTTGCCTGACAGTCTGATGGTTCCTGAAAAATAAGCTACTGTCGTGGCTGTGGAGTGTACCTTATGTAGGGTTTGACTTCCCGGTAGCCCAGCGGAAATTTTTCCGCCAGATCCTCTTCCGAAACGTTCGGGTCGATCATCACCTCGTCTCCTTGTTGCCAGTTGGCCGGCGTGACGACCTTGTAGTTTTCATTTAATTGCAGCGCATCAACAACCCTTAAAATTTCGTCGAAATTTCTTCCAACGGCTACCGGATAGGTGAGGGTCAGCCTGATCTTTTTGTCCGGACCGATGATAAAGACCGAACGGATGGTAAAGTTTTTATCGATATGACGGTGAATCATGCCGTAAAGTTCGGCGATTTCCTTTTTGTCGTCGGCAATGATCGGGAAGCCTACCTCCACCTGCATCGTTTCTTCGATTTCCCTGACCCAGTCCTGGTGGCTGGCCAGGGTATCAACGCTGAGGGCCAGATGCCTGACGTTTCTTCGTGCAAACTCTTCCTGCAGATTAGCGACAACCCCTAGTTCTGTGGTGCAAACAGGGGTGTAATCTTCCGGGTGGGAGAACAAAAGCCCCCAGCTATCGCCCAGCCAATCGTAGAAGTTGATCGTACCCTGGGTAGTTACTGCCGTAAAATTTGGAGCAATGTCACCTAAGTCTAATCTCATTTGGTTTTGAATTTTGTGAAAAACCCGCCAGAATAGGCCATAAAATGATTCAAAACCACCGAAAATTGGTGTCGATTGAATGTTTACGGCGGCTAAACTTATATTTGGGCAATGCAATAAAACCTGCAATTTAGTTGCACGAGCTTAAAGTTTAAAAGAATCCGTATTAAATGTCTGAACAAAGTGATCAAAAATGGCAAGACGCATGGGCCGAGATAGCGCTGGCCAATGCCCCCGTCCCCGTTTTGTGGTTGTCTCCCGAGGCCCGTATTGTCCGGTTCAACCAGGCTGCCGAAACCGTTCTGGGCTACGAAACGGCGGTGTTGCAATCGTTTACATTGTTTGATCTGGATGAACAGTTGACCAAAAAAACATGGAAATCGAACTGGGCGACGCTGTCCAGCCAGAAGACGATGACGGTTACCTCCCATTTCAATACCTGCACCGGCAGCACACTTCCCGTTGAAGTACACTTTGTGCATCTGGATGTCGGGACGTCCAGTCTGTGTTGTGCAATCGTGCAGGATATAACCGGCAAGGCAGAAGCGATGGTCAAGCTGGAAGAGGCTAACCTGCTGATGGAGATGATCGTCAAAGAGCGTTCGGAAAGTACAAAAATGGCATTTGATGCCCTGAAGAACCGTCAGGCAGCCCACCTGAAATTACATCAGTTGGAACAACGAAACCAGCTGATCCTGAATTCGGCAGGGGAGGGGATTTACGGTCTGGATCATCGGGGACACACCACTTTTGTCAATGACGCCGCCATCAAAATGGTAGGTTGGGAATTGGAAGACCTGATCCATAAGCCACAACACGATATCCTCCACCACAGCAAACCGGACGGCTCCCCGTACGAAGTGACCGAATGCCCGATTTATGCTGCCATTCACGATGGCAAAGTTCACCACGTTGACGATGAGGTGTTTTGGCGGAAGGACGGCACCAGCTTTCCGGTTGAATATACCAGTACGCCGATCGTAGGGGAAAATGGTGAATTGCTCGGGGCGGTGGTTGTTTTTAAAGATATTACCCAACGAAAAAAGGCCGAAAAAAAGCTCCGGGAGGCCAACCTGGAATTGCAAAAAGTACTGGCCGAAGTAGAAGAATTGAAGGACAAGCTGGAAGAGGAAAACAAATACCTACAGCAGGAAATAAAGCTGTCGAACAATTTTGAGGAAATCATCAGCGGCAGTAAAAATTTTAAAAAAGTACTGGCAAAAGTGGAACAGGTAGCCCCCACCGATGCGACCGTTTTGATTTTGGGTGAATCGGGTACGGGTAAGGAGTTGATCGCACGGGCGGTTCACAACCTGAGCGGGCGTAAAAGCCGGCCATTGGTGAAAGTGAATTGCGCCGTCCTGCCAGCCAATTTGATTGAAAGCGAATTGTTCGGTCACGAACGGGGCGCTTTCACCGGCGCCCTCAACAAGCGGATCGGCCGCTTTGAACTGGCCGATGGCGGAACTATCTTTTTGGATGAAATAGGGGAAATCCCCGTGGAGTTGCAATCCAAACTCCTCCGGGTGCTGCAGGAAGGCGAGTTTGAGAGGCTGGGGTCAGCCCGCACTGTGTCTGTCAATGTCCGGGTAAT
>JBFIJS010000640.1:0-3064 GCA_041600595.1 Saprospiraceae bacterium
CCCGAACAGGCAAATTTTGATAAATACCGGCTTATCCGCCATACGGAGGCACCACTCGATATTGAAACCCATTTTGTGCAGAATGGCATTTCCCCGACCGGATTGGGTGAGCCTTCGCTGCCGCCTATTATTGGTGCGCTGGCCAATGCCCTGTACAAAGCAACTGGTAAGCGGGTGTATGCACAGCCATTCGTATCGCAGCGGGAAGTACTGGGATAGTCACCTGATTTCCAGACTATTAAAAAAAGTGCCGGCCTTGGAGCCGGCACTTTTTTTTTGCCACTGTGTCAATCTGGCAATGACCCCGGATTATGCATACTAGTGATATTGGAGGAAATCATCACATTTTCTTATACCCTTTCTGCTCCATTGGACAAATCTGTGCTTCTTCGTAAAGTGACGACCGTCACCTCCGGCCAGATACCCACCCGACCGGCAAACCCCAGGAATCCAAATCCGCGGTTTACATATAAATAGCGGCCATTTTCTTCGTATAAGCCTGCCCAACGGGGATACCGCAGTTTGATCGGGCTCCATTTCCAACCGAATAATTCGATCCCCATTTGCATACCATGCGTGTGGCCCGAAAAAGTCAGGTTAATCGTCTGAGTATGGTTCTTGACCTCCTGCTCCCAGTGGGAGGGATCGTGCGACAAGAGGATCTTGAACATTTCCGGCGGAAGGCCGCAGAGCGCTTGGTTCAAATCACCTCGTTTTCCAAAACCAACCCCCCAGTTTTCGATACCGAGCAGGGCTATCTTTTCCCCATCTTTTTCCAACACCACATGTTCGTCGAGCAGGAGGCGAAAGCCGATTTTCTGGTGGTTTGCCTTAAGACGCTGAAAATTTTGCTGCTTTGCTTCTTTGGATGGCCAGGCTACATAATCGCCGTAATCATGATTGCCCAGGATGGAATACTGACCAAACGGAGCCTTTATTTTTTTAAACAGATCGATCCACGGCTCAATTTCCTTCGCAGTGTTATTGACCAGATCGCCGGTGAAGACAAACAAATCCGACTGCTGGGCGACGATCATCTCGATGCCTTTCGCCACTTCTTTTTCATGATGAAAACCGCCGGAGTGGACATCCGAGATTTGAGTTATGGTAAAGCCATCAAAAGCCGGGGGCAGGTTATCAAAAAAGATGTCGTGCCGGTGCAGGGTATACCGGTATTTACCCCTGGTAATGCCGTAAATGAAGGCAAGAAAAGGAATGGCCGCAAAAGAAATGGCCACGCCACTTTTGAGAAGGTCAGGGTTTTCCAGCAAGGTGGTTTGACTTCCTCCCTGCAACAAATACTGACCAAAGCTGACCAGCAGCCCGATAATTTCTCCCAGCAGCGAGCCTAACAAAAAAATAACTTTGGTAACAAACAGGGAAATAAACAGGCTGCCCAAAGTAGCCGTCAGGTAGCTGCTCCGGCCCGCAACATAAAGACTGCACAACATCATCAGGGGTAAACCAACGTTCATGACCCAATAGAGTTGGCTCCCCCTTTCTTCCCATTGCATGGCCTCCAATATTGGCAATAAATTCTGTAAAACAGACCAGTCGAGCAGCAAGAAAAAACCACCGAACAGAACCAGCAAAAACAATCCCCCTAAACGCATGATATTGACCGTTATAGTTTTTAGTGTGAAATATACCTCCCAGAAAGATTTCTCTTAAAAATCAATCGGGAAAGCGGCCCGCCAATCCGATTGAGCAATTAAGTTTTCACTACGCCCTGCCGGGATTAATGGCGAAAGGGATATCCGCAGCGCAGAAATCCCCTTCGATATTTACTTTTTCGGTAAAACAACAAGCTAAAAAAGTGATTGTTGCGTGCAGAAGAAACACCGGTCCTTGGTGGTGTTCCTTCGCTTCGCCGCAGTATTTACGGCCAGGCACAAACAATGCCGGCCATAATCATGACCGTGACGAGCCAGTAGCCAACATTGATAAAGATGTATTTTCCACTTTTCCGCTCAAACAGCGCATTCGTGCCCAATATGGGCAGAATGAAGAAAATGGTTGCAAACAACCCATGTATTGCACCGTGTCCAAAAGTGCGGTTCAGACCATCATATTTTTCGTGGAAAGTGGCTAACAGTATCCCTTCCTCGGAATCTGCTGCGGGAGATTCGCTGCCAACCATGAAAACCCCGTCAATGTTGTTTTGATGAATAGCCAGGGTGTTCATATTCATGGCAAGCAGAAAGCTCAATAAAAATGACACACCAAATATGACCGGCATGTTTCCGCCTTTAATTTTTTCTTCCGTCATATCGGCGGCTTTCATCCAGGCATTCCCAAACAGTTTAGGATTGTACCATAGAAATCCAACAATAGTGGGGACGAGTGCGGCGACCAGGACTGCGATGAAGTTGATAGACATAATTTTAAGTTTTAGATGGTGAAAAAATGAATGATCAAACGAAAGTAATATAATTATTTGTTTCACAACCGAAACAAATAAGTTTGTTTTTAAAATACAGAACAAGACCACCCAACCTGCCAATTTTTACTCCCGGACACAACCAAAGGAGAAGAAACCCATAATCGGAAACGCTATACGGTCATTTGCAGCCAGTATTTCCAGAGCCCGTCCGGGGGCCATTTGTTTGTTTTATGGTAAAATGCAGTACCTGAAAGATGATCAGCTCCTTTGATTTTACGAGAGGTCTGCAGTTGCTCAAAAATTGGAACAAAGCATCCACAAGGCACAAAGACAAAGATGACAACATGCCAAAAAGCAACATGAACAGACTTTTGTCGTTAAAAGCCCATCCTCCCGGTTTCACCGAAAAAGCAGGAACCCGATTATCTTTGCCGCACAACGAACTAATCGTGAAAAACACCTATCTACCATCCTATTTCTAATTAGTTTTGTCCTTTTAAGTCCGGTAGTCAAAGCTGCTGAACTGGATTAATTTTTTCAAAATAGAAATATGTTATACCGATTATTCCCATTTACGATCCTGATATTGCTGGCCTCTCACGCTTTCAGCCAAACTCCGCAAAATATTTTACTGGAAAAAGGCGCTATCGGAAATGGCGCAGAAAAGGCCTTTGCCTGCCC
>JBFIJS010000641.1:0-3061 GCA_041600595.1 Saprospiraceae bacterium
CACGATCAGCATCCTTAATCGCCTGTACGAAATCCAGAAAGGCAGCATCGAGATCGATGGCATCAATACCCGCGATTTTGACCTCCAATACCTCCGCGACCGCATGGCCGTGGTACTGCAAGACGTTTTCCTATACTCTGGTTCGGTCATGGAAAACATTACCCTGCGAAACGAAAAGATTACCCGGGAGGAAGTTATCGAAGCAGCCAAAATGATCGGGGCTCACACCTTTATTGAGAAATTGCCCGGCGGCTACGATTATGAAGTGATGGAACGAGGGGCTACACTCAGTATGGGCCAGCGGCAGCTGATCTCCTTCGTCCGGGCCCTCGTTTTTAATCCTGACATCCTTATTCTGGACGAGGCCACTTCTTCCATCGATCCGGAAACGGAAGGGGTCATCCAGTACGCCATCGAACAACTCATCGCCAAGCGCACTTCCATCATCATCGCCCACCGCATGTCCACCATCCGCCATGCCGACAAGGTGCTTGTTCTGGAAAAAGGGGAAGTAAAAGAATTTGGCACCCACGAAGAGCTCCTGCAAATAGAAGACGGGAAATACCGGGAATTGTATGAGATGCAGTTTTTGCAGGTGGGGGTGGAAGAAGCATAGCAGGGAAACGGCACCCAGTCCCTGCGTCTCTGGCTTGCACATCGGCCGCTCCGGCCATCGGCATACAGCAGGACAATACCGGGCGCCGCTCCGCCCATACCATCTTTACCGGTTCTCTTTATGAACTACAGTTCGAACTCACTTTCCACTCCTTTCTCCCAGCAGTTAATATTATGAAAAGTCGTATCTGCGATATTCTGCAAAGCCGTGTCAGTCAGGAATGCCTGGTGGCTCGTAATCAGTACATTGGGAAAAGTGAGCAAGCGTGCAATCACGTCATCCTGTAGAATGTCGCCCGAATGGTCTTCAAAAAAAAGGCCGCTCTCCTCTTCGTACACATCCAGCCCGAGGTAGCCGATCCGCCCTTTTTTCAAACCTTTGATCACGGCTTTGGTATCCACGAGGCCACCCCGGCTGGTGTTGATGAGCATGACCCCCTTTTTCATCTTCGCAATACGTTTCTGGTTGATGAGGTAGTGCGTGTGTTTGTTCAACGGAGTGTGGAGTGTGATGATATCGGAACGTCGGATCAGGTCTTCCAGGTCAGTGAATACCATTCCATACCGGTCGGTCAGTTCTTCATTAGGGTGGAGATCGAAGCCCAGCAGCTCACAGCCAAAGCCATGCAAGATTTTGGCTACCACTTCACCAATCGTACCCACCCCGACAATGCCAACCGTTTTACCATTCATATCGAACCCGGTGAGTCCATTGAGGGAAAAATTGAGATCCCTCACCCGGCTGTTGGCACGTACCAGTTTACGGTTGAGGGCCAGCATCAGGGCGACCGTATGCTCTGCCACGGAGTAAGGTGAATATCCGGGCACATTGGCCACTTTCATCCCCAGGGCTTTGGCTTCCTGCATGTCCACATGGTTGATGCCCGCAGAGCGGCAGGCAATGTAGCGAACCCCGTACTCGTGCAGAAGGCGAAGCACCTCTGCCGATCCATCGTCGTTGACAAAAATGGCTACGGCATCGGATCCCTTCGCCAGGATAGCCGTTTTTGTGGTAAGATAGGTTGGCACAAAAGTCAGTTGGTGCTTACCTCCGTTGGCTTGTTCTATCGGATGGCGTTCGAAAGGGTGATCAGAGAAGATGGTTATTTTCATCAGGCTTGTCGTTTGATAATAAGTTAAGAAAGGGCGAAAATAGGGATTGTTCAAAAACCTGTGTCAGCAAAACCTGTCATAAAATGGATTGAACATTTTTTTCGGAAAAGCCTTCGGGGAAATGGCTTTTTCAGCAGAAGTGCAGCCTCCCCGAATCCAGCCGCCACTCTCAATCAAATAGGGAGGACTTGCAGAGACCTGAAAAGACTGATTTTCTTCCACCCAAAAAACAAACCCCAAACACTAAATAAAAGGAAAAACCGACCTTTGCCCCGAATACACCAACTCACAAAGAAAGTCTCCATGTTCCTCCTTACTCGTCGTGCGTCACAACTATTTTCCCTAAAGTACAGCATCCTGTTGATCGTGTTTTTGTCGTGGCAAATGTATGCCACGGCCCAATCCGGTAAAAACAGCCCGTTTCAGGAGGTCGTGCTCAAAATAGACACTTCCAGTTTTACCTGGTCGAAAAACACCGTCAACAGCAACGGCGAGCAGCAGCTTTATTTTCGGTATAAAGACGTGGATGCGGTGTGTGAAGTGGAGCTGTACCCTTCCGTTCCGGCATCCATCAAACAAATAAACCTGATGCCTTCGGCTGACTTCACTTTGCTGGACAGCATCCTGCGGATTGACAACCACTTTCGTTTTAAAGTCCGTTTTTCTCAACTGACCCGGAGCGATTTTTTGCAATTCACGTTTTCCATTGTCTCTACGGGCAGGGGCGAGCCATCCATTTTTGAGTTGAGGCTCTTCCCCGTCACCGAAACATCTGCGTTTCTCAACCCTCAGGACAACAAGCTTTTCATCGGCGAGGAGCGGGTATTCCGCATCGAAACCAATCGCCCGTACAACATCCGCTATTTCAACCAGTGGACAAAAGACCTGAGCATCAACTACAAGTTTTCGGTGGAGCAAGGCGAACTGCGCATCCACCTTTTACCAACCAGACCGGGCATGCAGGAGCTCGAAGCACCGTTGCAGCTGCGAAAACCTTTTCTTTCGCCTGACGGCAAACCGGTGTACGAGCTGCCACCACTACGCTATGAGTTTGAGGTAAAAGAAAGCAAGCTCATTTTCCTGAATACCAATAAAAAAGAAGTCAGCCTGAACCGCAACCTGCCGGGCGAAGGCATCGAAATCGAACTGGACTACCACCCGGCCATCCAACTTCGTAAAACCTACCGGCTGGAAGAACAGCAGGAGGAGGGCGGCAGGCTCATCGCCGAGATTTTCACCCGCAGCATCCTCGCCAACGGGCGGGTGCTGTGCTGGTTGCGACCCTACAACCAGCACCGGCAGTCCGAGGGCTACCTCTATATTAAAGATGGGG
>JBFIJS010000642.1:0-3059 GCA_041600595.1 Saprospiraceae bacterium
CCGCGCAGGCGTCGGAAAGCGCCCGTTTCCGGCCCGTGCGGATTTTCTGCCCGGGACCTGGCCTGTTTTTCATACCCGGAAAGGTCGGCGTAATCCCTGCACCACTCCATCACGTTGCCTGACATATCGTAAAGGCCTAACTCATTGGGTTGTTTCCGGCCTACCTCGTGTATCTTTTGTCCTGCATTTCCCCGGTACCAACCCACGGCATCCAGGTTGTTGCTGCCACTGTAGCGATAGCCCCGGGATTGATTGCCTCCCCGGGCTGCGTACTCCCACTCGGCTTCTGTCGGCAGCCGATATCGCTGGCCGGTTTTCTGGTTAAGCGCCGTCAGGAATAACTGCACATCGTTCCAGCTTACATTCACGACCGGACAGCGCGGGCAGTCCTCCGCATTGCCTGGATTGCGGCCCATGACTTCCTCCCACAACTCTTGTGTGACCTCATATTTACCAATGGAAAAATCGGACAGAGTGACCTCATGAAGCGGCAATTCGTTCTCCTTGCACTCCCCGTCTCGCTGCGGATCGCAGCCCATTCTGAATGTCCCGCCTTTCACCGCTACCAGGTTCGTTTCCAAAGGCTGTAACTGGCGGGCCAGATCAGTTATTTTTTGTTTCACATTAAATGGATCGTTGAATCCAAGGCTATTTTTATCAACATACAACTCATACACGGATACTTCCCGCTCCAACTTACCCACCTTTTTTCGCTCCTGTCCAATGTATTTTAAAAGGAAATTAACCCCGTCCATCGTAAATGCTTTTTCTTCCCCTGGCAGCAATGGGTCCAATGTGACCGGGGCCACATAGCGGGCTTCCATTTTTAAATCTTTTTCGATACTGAAAGTTGCCTGACCATTTTTTGCAAGGTCATTCAACATAATTCTATACTCGTACCGGTCGTGTTCAAAAGTGTTGAAAAAATCCAGGTTTTTTAAAATTTTCGGTTCGGCAATAAAACTGGATATGATCAACTGCCAATTATCAGTACTGAGAGGAGTTATGTCCTGTTTGGGGGGATTTTCTTTTACCGGTGGAATATCTATTTCCGGACAACCACTATTCGCCTGGGTACCTTTTTTCCCGATGCATTTATCCAGGTAGTCGGGTACTCCGTCATTATCTTCATCCTGTTTCGAAACGGGGTCAGAAAAAATCGACCTTAATTCTCGCTCAAAATCCTCCTCTTGCTTTTTAATAATATTTTTATCCGCCCAGGTACAGGAGAGTAATTGCAGGCGGTCATTTATTCTTTTATTTTCTTTATTTAATAAATCTTTTAAATAGGCTTCGTTTATTTCACCTACCCGGCTGCCCCGGTAAACAAACGGCTTGGCCTGAAAGGCAATGCCAACCATGCAACCATTATCCACCTCATTACCTCCTCCGGAATTATAATTAATACTACATTTTTTTTCTTTTACCACACCAATTAATAAAGCATTTAAATCGACAAACCCCGCATTATTAGTGTAAGAATAAATGACCTCTGTCGAATTACCGGTTGACAATTTATCATTATTTAATTTCACGGCTGTCCATTCTCCAAAAGCGTTACCGAATTCACGGCTGATAAAAAAATCAATTTCGTAACTGGCAGCGTGACCGGACTGTGCCCAGGATAAATTCCTGGCAATCACCTGAATATCAAAGGTTTTCTGGCCTTGCGCATAGTCAAGCACTTGTTGCACAGGCACTTTCCTGCCATCGACAATTAATTGGTAATCCACAGAAAAATAGCCTTTAAAAACTTTATCATTGATTACATAACAAAATTCATGGTCACCCTTTGGCAGGTTATCGTCAACAACAACTGGGATTTCCGGTATTTTTTTCAGTGTAATCTCATAATTGGAAACCCCGCTCGAATCAATAATTATTCTGTTTATTTTTTCGTAGCCGATTTTATTAAACTCAAATTCACGCCGTTCACCCAACACCATTTCTACCACAACTTTACCGGCATTATCGGTTTGAAAGCGATTATTTTTTTTGTCCGAAATACTGACCCCGGGAACCGGTATTCTTGTATCGGCATCGATTATTTTTAATTCAATATTTTTCCTGATGGCCAATAGGGACTGCAGATGGGGATAGGTCGGTATTTCATTAAAATAAAAACTATCCTGCAACATGATTTGTGAATAAATACCGCTGGCGATGGCGGGCGTATTATTCAGGGAACGTGCCCGGTAATATTCTGCCAATCCTTTACCGTGCAGGGCGTCTAATTTGAAACTATCCAACGTAATTTTATTAAAATAATCGATTGCATTTTGTATCCCGTTGATGCCGGAGGAGTCGGATAGAAAAGCATGGTATTCCTGCACACCAACATTATAATTTAATTTTTCTTTATTGGCAACGGCCAGACCATAATCCGGGCGCATGCTGATCGCCCTGTTAAAATAGGAAAGGGCTGTATCCAGGTTCATCCGGTTTACTTCCCGCATCAGGACAGGCGTCTTTTCCGTAGCATCGCCCGCCATATTGTCCCAAATTCCTACCGCCCGGTTGTTGAATAACACGGCGCTATCCGCGATGCACTCCTTTTTCAAAAAGTAAAAATGCGAATATTCATCCCGGCAATCGGCCGAATCACTGATATCGATACCGGCCCATTTGGCCAGTTGGTCCGTGCCTCCATAATTCCAGCCAATTAAAAACAAGGCTATAAACAACAGGGAAAAGACCAGCGCCAACCAGAAATCGCGGGTAAAAAAGGGTTTTTCGGGAGACTCCGGCTGCGGTTTATGCTCCTGTAGAAATGATTTCAGCAGTTCATCGCTCCGATTCATTTTTCGGGACGGCCGTATGGCAGCCGACGTTGAACCAACAGACTCCGACTGTTCCCGCTGCAAAGTCCGCTCAATCCCCTGGTTTATTTCCACAAAATGACGGGGCGTCAGCAAATCCAAAGCCATGAGTTGCTGCAGTGACCGTTGCGCCTCCGCATCTTTCGGCCTCAGTGCAAAACGTTGTAAAGCCAGGTGCGTCTGGTGTTCCAGATCCGCAAACCCTCCCCTGACCGCATTGGCCACGGCCTGAAGTTCCGC
>JBFIJS010000643.1:0-3050 GCA_041600595.1 Saprospiraceae bacterium
GATATCCACCACGAAAACTGCTGCGGGCAAGCGCATCAAGTGTTCAATACCACCCAGTACTTTTTGCAACTTCTGGCGCTCTCTTTCCAGGGTGAGGCGCTCCTTCTTGGTCATATTGGTTGCAGTACCGTCGGTAAGCATACGCTCTATGCTTTGCATTTTCTTGACCGAACGCTTGATCGTGGCAAAGTTGGTCATCATACCACCCAACCAACGCTCTGTCACGTAAGGCATTCCAACTGACTCAGCAGCCTGGGAAACGATGTCACGGGCCTGTTTTTTAGTAGCCACAAACAAAATCTTCCGACCTGATTTGGCGACAGCACGCATGGCATTGGCAGCACGCTCAAGCGCTTCAGAGGTACGGTTCAGATCTATGATATGGATGCCTTTCCGTTCCATAAAGATATATGGAGCCATCTTAGGGTTCCACTTCTTACGCATATGGCCAAAGTGAACACCGGCATCTAATAATTCTTGATAGGTAGGTTTTGCCATTATTATATGGTATTGGGTACCGGGCGTTGGGTATTGTATAGTCAACAACCAATGTCCAGTACCTGACATTAACGTTTTGAGAACTGGAAGCTCTTCCTTGCTTTAGGCTTACCGTATTTTTTACGTTCAACTGAACGGGCATCACGGGTAAGCAACTTTTTGGTTTTCAAAGGTTTGCGGAAATCGGCATTCAATTTCACCAGCGCACGGGCAATCGCCATGCGAACCGCTTCTGCTTGTCCTTTAAAACCACCTCCAGTCACATTGACCTTCAAGTCGTAGAGGTTGCTTTCAAGTTCGACAGTCGTAAAAGGGTCGGTCACACTGGGCTGAATGTGCAACTGAGGAAAGTACTCTTTGTAGTCCTTTCCGTTTACAGAGATTTTACCTGTACCTTTTGTCAGGTAAACCCGTGCGATGGAACGCTTCCTTCTGCCGATGGCATTTATCATTTCCATGTTTAAGAATATTAGCTTTTAGTTACTGGCTACTGGTTTTTCCAACAGGCAGCAACCAATGGCATTTTAAAATTTGAAAGGTTGAGGCTTTTGAGCGGTGTGTGGATGCTCTGCACCACCGTATACAAACAATTTTTTGTACATCGCCCGGCCCAATTTATTTTTGGGCAGCATGCCTTTGACTCCCTTTTCAATAATGAATTCAGGTTTGCGGTTCAAAACACTGGCTACGGTTTCCCTGCGCTGCCCGCCGGGGTAACCCGTGTGGCGGACATATTCCTTCTGTTGCACCTTGTTGCCAGTGAACCGGATTTTTTCCGCGTTGATGACGATGACATAATCGCCCGTGTCGATGTGCGAAGTAAAAGATGGCTTATGCTTGCCCATCAATACGTGTGCAATACGGCTGAACAGACGGCCTGCAGTTTGGCCTTCAGCATCCACGACATACCAGTCGCGCTGTACTGTTTCGTTCTTCGCAGATTCGGTATTATAGCTCCGAGTATTCACGATTTTATGATTTGAGTTGTCTGTTTGGTTAGAAATTTCCACAATGAATATGAAAAGAATCAGCATTGAAGAAACCTGAAAACCAGCAGCAAAATTTAATGGTATTGGTTCGGTAACCATCCGCTTATTTAATTGGAGTGCGTCCCCTTTTTCCTAAGCGGCTGCAAAAGTAGATTTCTTTGCGCAAAAAACAACCTCTTGAACACTTTTTTTTACATCACACCTTCATAACTCCCTGATAAACAGTTAAATTTTCGCACAAAAAGTTTTCTACTCCTGAAAAATGCCCCCGGACACACCTCCTCCGTTTAAACGAATGATGCCCCCGGATAATATAAACGGCCCGTGAGAGTCAACAACGTCCGCCAATACCATCAACAGGCTTCGGCTACCCCTCCTGCAAAGATGCCGGGGCGGGTCATGGCCACTTACTTTTGCAAAATACCCTAAACAGTAAAGCAGTATTTGTTTGGAAGGAATCAATATGGAAGGAAAACAGCCCTGAAACAGGTCTGGGGTGAAAAAATTCATCACGCCATCAAGTCAGCACTCTTTGCCGCAGCTACACTTTACAACAGCTAACCGCTGTATTCTGAAATAAAAAAACCCCGACACGCCTATTGCATGTCAGGGTTTTATTTTGTTGGCCCACAAGGACTCGAACCTTGAACGACAGAACCAAAATCTGCTGTGTTGCCAATTACACCATGGGCCAATCCTTTGTGCTTTAATTTGCCGCTTCCGGCTAAAGCGGTGCAAATGTATAACGATTTTTGCTTTTTGTAAAGTTCATTTGAAAAAAATATTTACCAACAGAAAAACAACCAAAATAGCATCGCTTTCCACCAGAATCGCCATTTGGCAGATATTTTGCAAAATACATTTTACACGAATCAATAAGACGAATAAATCCTATGTTTCGATATTATATACCGCCAAAGCAATATTTATCGAATTAGTCAAGTCGTTGATCGTATACGTCATTTTGCCCGCAGGGCTTCTCTTCACTAAATAACACCGACCGCAGTTAGAATTCCCATCAATAGATCCAGAGGTCGTACCTGTAAAAATGATTGAGCCAATTTGAGCCCTCCCCCGCACGGCTCTGCCATACAGATACACTACCCACCCCACGAATTAGTATAAAAAAAAAAACTGAAGAGCCTCTCGTATTCTCCCGATCAAACAAATCGTGAACCTGCTATTTATTGACCATTTATATCCATGAACAATGAGCCAACAATTACACATTTGTCTGGGCCTGACCCTCCTGCTTTCCACCTCAGTATATACTACAGCCCAGGAGCGTATCCCTTTTCGCATGGAAGGCAACCTTTTACTGATCACCGCCACCCTGAATGGCCATACCGGACATTTTCTCCTCGACACCGGATCACCGGAACTCATCCTCAACCAGGCCTATTTTCAGGGGGTTCGACTTGCGTGGGACCAAAAACAGATTATTGATTTTACCGGTCACGCCAGTGAGGCGCTTTATTATTCGATTGAAAATTTCTCCATCGGCGCTTTATCTATTAAGAAACAATATGCCCTCACTGTTGATCTGACTTCAGTGGAGAAAAC
>JBFIJS010000644.1:0-3043 GCA_041600595.1 Saprospiraceae bacterium
GTCCGTAACTCACGACGTACGACATGTTCATGCGTCCGGTCGTTGCCTTTGATGACCACTTTATCGATGGTCGCCTGCGGGCCTTCAAAGATCCGGAGTTCCAGGTCGATGGAATCTTCCGTCACCGCTACTTCCACCGGGTCTACACTGAAAAACAAATAACCATTATCCATGTACAGGGAACTGACATCCCTGCCATCCTGGCTGAACTGCAGCCTTGTTTCGAGCAGTTCACTATTATAAATATCACCTTTTTGGATGCCCAGGATATTATCGAGAGTTTTCGTATCGTAGATGGAATTCCCCTTCCAGGCGATATTTCGGAAATAATACTGATTGCCTTCGTCCAGGTTGATATGGATCATTAATTCTCCTTTATCATTTCTCCAGATACTATCGGATGTAATCAGAGCATCTCTGAATCCTATCTTATTATAATGGGCTATCAATGCTTTTTTATCGGCGGCGTAGTCAGCTTTGATCAGCTTGGAAGCCGAAAGCAGTCTTCTTTTCCGGCGGGTTTCTTTCATCAAGTTTCGCAGCTTGCGATCTTTGATATTCTCGTTACCGGAAAAAGTGATGTCATGGATTTTAACTTTTTTTCCTTTGTCGATTTCAAAAACCAGGCGGACGGAATTGATACGGGAAGAATCATCCAACTCTAAAACATCCACATCCACGTCAAAGAAGCCTTTCTCGATATAGTATTTTTTGATGGCAAATGCCGCATTAGACTTGATGCTTTCAGTTACGATGCCACCCTTGATCAGAAAATTATTGACCTGCTCGTTGAGGTCGTCGTGGCTTCCCTTTTTTACTCCTTTGTAGGAGTGGGTCGTCAGTCTGGGGCGCTCCTGAACTTTTATTTCGAGAAAGATAACATCACCGATCGTTTTTTCCTTGAGAATTTGAACATCTGTAAACAGGCTAAGTTTCCACAACGCTTTGAGTGCCCTGGGAATATCGCCTCCCGGAATCCGGATACGATCACCCACTCTGAAACCAGCAATCGAGATGATGGCGTTGGCGTCGCTGAACTTGGCCCCGGTAACCGTTATTCCACCGATTTCATAATCTGCCGGTGCGGTGTAATCAAGTACCGGAATCGTATCCGTACCCATTTGTGCGAAGAGAGCCTGGTTACCCAACAGAAGCAAAAAAATGAATGCCAGGGAAAGCGAGCAGGATGTTTTTCTTAAATACTTGTTTTTCAAGTTATTGTTCTTTTGTGATCTATTTATTTCCATATTGAAAGTCGACTTGCACCAACCTGTACGGGAAGGTATTGCGAAAAGGATTGCAAAGAAACACAGGTTTCACGAAACTCGTGTGCCTGCCGGGGAAATTCTCGCCGAATTGTCTGAATGACAGCCTATTTGCAAAGAGGGACAGTCGTCGGGGTTGGTTGTATGCAGTGCCGGTTCTTTCCTCCGCTGTTCTTTGTTTTCTGCTCACTCCGGCAGGCAAGGCAATTTAGAAAGGATGAAACGGAGACGGCAGGCTGGTCGATTCACCAAGGATGGCTGCCGATGACGAGCGGCTGCTGGTCTTTACGTTCAGGTGAGTTGTTCACTCGTTTTGCCAAATCTCCTTTCTCTGTTTTGAAAATTCAGGATAGCCTTAAACAGATCTTCTTTCCGGAAATCCGGCCAGAGGGTTTTTGTGAAATACAACTCGGCATAGGCAATCTGCCAAAGCAAAAAATTGCTGATTCTCGTTTCCCCGCTGGTTCTGATTAATAATTCGGGATCAGGCATCCCGCTGGTGGATAAAGCGTTGGAAAATGCCTGCTCATCTATTTCGTCAGGGTTGATTTTACCGCTTTGCGCATCCGTTGCCAATTGCCGGGCCGCCTCTAATATTTCCCATTTTGCGCTGTAGTTCAGGGCCAGCACCAGGGTCATCCTGGTATTGGCAGCCGTGTCGGCGATGGCTTGTAAAAGTGCTTTCTGGCTTCGGGCGGGTAATTTCGACACATCGCCAATGGTCTGCAGGCGGATACTGTTTTTGTTCAGGGTTTTAACCTCTTTTTTGATGGTATCGACCAAAAGTCCCATCAGAGCGGACACTTCCGTTGGCGGCCGGTTCCAGTTTTCTGTGGAAAAAGCATAAAGCGTCAGGAATTCTACTCCCAATTCGGCCGCTGCTTCCGTTGCTTCCCTTACCGACTTGACCCCGTTGCGATGCCCATACACCCGTGGCATGCCTTTTTCTTTTGCCCACCGGCCGTTCCCATCCATAATGATGGCAATGTGCCGCGGTAACTTGTCGATGTTTATTTGCGATTTTAAGTCCATTTCAATGAGGTTGCTTTTCAAATAAATAAGGAAAAGCGAACAAACCCTGCTCGTTTTCAGACCGGTTCGCAAAAGTATGAAATCGATCCTGCTAAATGAATTTTCATTATCTTTCATTGCCTTCCGGCAAATTGTTTTTCCATTTGTACCTTTGCTACAATCAAAACACCAAGCACCCATGATCGACTACGACGTAATCATCAGCTTTATTACAGCTTTTACACTCACCTATTTTGTCATACCACCAATCATCAGGGTTGCGTTGAAAAAGAATTTATTTGACGTGCCTGTTGAGCGAAGCTCGCACACACAAGTGACGCCCCGGTTGGGGGGTATTGCTATTTTTGCCGGCACCATTTTTTCGATAATGCTCTGGACACCCTTCGACCATTACGGTGCCCACCTCCAATATGTGCTCTGCGCATTTATCCTGATCTTTTTGGTAGGAGTAAAGGATGATATTGACGCTATTGCCCCTTCTAAAAAATTAGTCGTTGAAGTACTGGCCGCCATGATTCTGGTATTCAAGGCCGATGTAAAGATCTCAAGTCTCTACGGCATTATGGGCATCGAAGACCTGGGTCTGTTCTGGAGTACCTTACTGACGGTATTCACCATAATCGTCATCATCAATGCCATCAACCTGATCGATGGCATCAACGGCCTTTCGGGAAGCCTGGTCATTGTCATTACCGGCACCCTTGGAATTTGGTTTATGCTTATAAAACGTTTTGATATGGCCATTA
>JBFIJS010000645.1:0-3039 GCA_041600595.1 Saprospiraceae bacterium
AGTAATTTTTTACTTAATTACATGTACATAATATTTTTTCATCACAATGACAGAATCAAATGATGATAATTTATGCATTGTACCTCTCACTCATATGCATTATAATATGAGTAATGATTCATTTTTCTTTCCTGCAAGTGGGCCGGAGTATTCAACTCGCTTTGAGGCATCAGATTGCCCGGCCCAAAGGGAATTAAAAAAGGGCAAAATTATGACAATGAAAGATTGACCCGTCGGGAAATCCCGGCATTAGGAAAACCTTAACCTATTGAATCGCATGATACTTGCCCCGATTATTGCCAAAAGAAAATGAGGAGTGAATCTGCTTCCCTTATGATTAATTGAAAAATGCGGGGCAGCATCTTCCGTGGTTCCGGGAAAAGCAGTTGGTTGCTTTGGTGCATCCCGATCGTCATTCTTGAAGAGCTGATAAAGAGGAGCGGTCATTTTATCACCGTCGTTTGGTTGTCATTACGGTGGGATTTCTCCCGGGGCGCTATGTTGGAGTTGGGGCACCCCGGGAGAAGTCAGGAATACAGCGACAAAGAGTGGCTGTACCGGACTATATTTTTAACGATAAGTAGCCGATACCGTGGACTATTTCGCTATATTATGATGCTGTACCAGACCAGGTAGGTAATTCCTCCGGCCAAAAAACCGATCGCCGCCAGCCAGGATATTTTTTTCAGGTACCAGATAAAATCAATCCTTTCCATCCCCATGGCCGCAACGCCGGCAGCCGACCCAATGATCAGCATACTTCCGCCAGTCCCGGCAGCATAAGCTATAAATTGCCATAATTTAGAATCAATGGGAGAATCGTACATCCCCATGGATGCCGCAACGAGCGGTACGTTGTCAATGATGGCTGAACCTACCCCCAGCAACATGACCACTACATCCCGGTTGCTGAATGTATTATCGAGCGATTCAGCGACGTACCGCAATGTACCCACCTCTTCGCCATTGACGACGCCGTACACCAAACTTTCGAGGGCTCCGACAGCCATCAAAATACCCAAAAAGAATAGGATACTCGACATTTCAATCCTCGACAAGGCCTTGTGTGCAGAGTATTTTGCCCGTCTTTCTTTATCAAAATCCTCTTCCGGATGGATATACTCCGACACCAACCACACCACGCCCAAACTCAGCATCATCCCCAGGTAAGGCGGAAGATGGGTAACGGTTTTGAAAACAGGGACAAAAACAATCATACCCAGTCCCAGGTACAGCATGGTCTTACTACTTAGCAGGGACTCTTCTTTTTTGGCTTCCCGGATGTTCAGGCTGATCTCCCCTCTGAACGGTTTCATGAACGAAGCAATGAGAAAGGGCAAGGCAAAACACACGATCGAAGGAATGACCAACAATTTGATCAAGCCAAAAGAAGACACCCGGTTGCCAATCCAGAGCATCGTCGTCGTTACATCACCAATGGGCGACCAGGCACCACCAGCATTGGCAGCAATGACAATCAAACTGACGAACCAGAGCCGCTCGGTACGTTCCGGGATGATCTTTCGCAATAAGGTGACTAATACAATGGTGGCGGTAAGGTTATCGATGATGGCAGAGAGGATAAAACCTAAAATGCCCACAATCCAAAGGAGGGATCTTTTCTTTTTTGTCCGGACATAACCTTTCAAAACTTCAAACCCCCGGTGCAGGTCAACGATTTCAACGATGGTCATGGCACCGATGAGGAATATCAGTATCTCGGCCGTTTTGCCCAGGTGATGCAGCAGTGTGCCGTTGAACCCTTCGCCTGCGTGATGGCCCTCCTCGGCGGACAAACTGAACACGTTTTCGTGAAAATCGATCACGGAGAGCGAACCACTGTGAAAGCCCAACGCCAGCAACGCCCAGCAAACGGAGGCCATGAGCAGTGCGGGAACTGTTTTATCCAATTTGAGAGGATGCTCGAATACAATGAGTAAGTAGCCTATAACAAAAGCGGCAATAATCGTCGTTATCATAAAGTTGAGTTTTCGTCTTTTCGTCCCGGGCCATTTCACTAAAAACAGCCTGGAACAAAGATGGAAGAACGGGCGAATTTAGCCAAACTTCAAAGACCCTGAAAAAAATGTTTATTCTTTCTTTCCCTGGTCGGGCAATTCGTAGGTAAGGAAGCAAGTTCCATTAAAAAAAATGCCGTACCGACCAATAATCTAATGTCAGCACGGCATTTTCAGTGTAAGATAAAGTTGATCATTTTCGATCAGAGACTATATTTAACTTAACGTATTTTGAGTGGGGTAATTTATTGAAAATCAGCCCGGGAACTGCGGTTGGATTCTGGGGAATCACCTCCACGCGTCGATTATACTGATGGTCAGACTCCAAACATTTAATTGTATCATCACAATCATTGGCCAGTTCATCTTCACCCCTGGAATCCGTTGTCATTCTGCTGGCTGCTATGTTCTTATTTCTCAAATAGTTAAAGGCTGATTGAGCCCTTCTCCTGGAGAGGTTGGCATTGTAAGTACTGGGGCCTCTTGAATCCGTATTCCCAACCAGCGCAATATTGAGCTGCGGATAGGCATTCATGATGTCCACCAGTGAATCCAGAGTTGGCTTGGCATCCCGGCTTCTGATAAAATCCCTGTCAAAATTAAAGAAGATAGGGCTTAAATAGACTATTTGTTGTTTTCTGAGCGGGACATAAACAATGACTTCTCCGTTGCTGAGGCAGTCTATTTTGTAATCCGTGAGCACAACGGTGCTGTCGTAATAAAATTCTTTACTGCCAACAACTTCATATTCATCATTGCAGAATATTTGTGAGGTCGCCTCACCTCCATCATCTCCGATTAAGTTGATAACCTTTCCGGTGGTTTTATTGATAATCTTAATATCAGGGGTGGGAATAGGCGTCCTCGAACCGTCTTCAATAACTTTTACAATCAATTTGGCGGTTGGATTGCTTCTTTTCAACGGAATAACGTAAACCGGTTCAGCTGTCAATTCTACGTCCGTTGGCGTTTCGGTAGAATCAATGTAGACCGGTTTATTGGAAGCCAGAATATTAAATTG